>NZ_CP013188.1:600000-900000 GCF_001444405.1 Pseudoalteromonas phenolica | reverse complement strand
CGCTGGCATATTCATTAATTATTTTCCTCTTATTTCATAATCGCTTGCTGATAACCCTTTCAGACCATAACTATGTAATTTAGAACGCGAACCTTCCCCATGGGCTTTTGGTGGATATAGCTTTGCCTTTAATTTAGGGCTATCTCTCAAAATCTCATCAAGTGCGGCTCTAACTTCGCTGAGCGTTTTTTCAAGGCTATTAGAAAAATTAGGTCTTTTTCTCACTGTATGACCTAAGACAGATAATCTATGGAAATATTTTTCAGCAATGCTCAGCAATTCAGAAGGAACGTCTTTATTTAGATGAAGGTTAATATCTGGGTAATCGTTGCTAAACTCTATCATTGCAAGGTAAAAACAAAGAGGCTTGTTTGCAAGTTGACTCTGAGCGTCATTTTTTCCATCTAGAAAAAGAGATTTTGAATATAGATCAATCACTAGCTTAGGCTCAACATCTTCAATTGGGGCGGCTTTATACATTGCTCTATTCTCAATATGTTTGCTGAATACTTTACGATAAATTAGTGCATTAAAAAAAGTTAGCAAAAATACAATCATGTATGTGTATTTAACATGGCTTACATCTGGGCTCAGTAGCAAATAAATCGTTTTATAGTTGGCATTCAACTCATACAAATGAGGTTCTGAACTTTGAACAGTAGAAATTGACTTAACTTTTACCCTTGCACTCATCGAATCGAGTTGTTCATTAAGTTGCGTAATGTAACGTTCAACCTCTTGTTGATTACCAGCATAATTAAAAAGGGGTTCTGCTAATGGTAAACTACTGACATCTAATGAGACTCTTTTTGCAATTTGTTCACTTTGTAATGATATTGTATTTTTTATTTTGTTTTCTTGCCCCAAATAAAAAAGGCAAAATAAGAGTAAAAAAACAATTGTGGTGAATGCATATATTGGTTTTATTTTATTCATCGTTTCTCACCTAGAAACTTATACGGTGAAATATCGCATTGCCAAAACTCTTCTAACGAATCGAAATAAG
Organism: Pseudoalteromonas phenolica; assembly: GCF_001444405.1. Taxonomy (NCBI): domain Bacteria; kingdom Pseudomonadati; phylum Pseudomonadota; class Gammaproteobacteria; order Alteromonadales; family Pseudoalteromonadaceae; genus Pseudoalteromonas; species Pseudoalteromonas phenolica. Next base: position 898,994 of record NZ_CP013188.1, on the reverse strand, counting down.
CACTACCGACAGACTGAGCTATTTGCTTTGTTATTGACTGCACTGCACATGCAAGATCTGTATTGTGCTCAGTTAATTTAAGGTACCAGCGGCTACCTGTTATATTTTCCCCAATTGGCGTAATGTAATTATGAGAGAAATATTGTTCATCAATTTTATCGTTCCAATAAGATGCAATTATATCAACCTCATTGTTAGACAGCTTTTCACGTAGTACTTTATGGGAGCTTACATAGGTAATGTTTAAGCTGTTTATATCTAAGTCTAAAGACTTAAATGCCTTTTTTGGAAGAATGTGGCCGGAACGACTGGTTGGGTAATCAAGTAGCCCTATTCTTTTGTCAAGAAAATAAGCTTTCTCAAGCTTCGGCTTTTCTTTATTAGATATGAAAAATGCTGAGTAACTTGAATAACCAATAATTGGAGTATAGTTATGCGTTGCATCTGCGTGAAGAGCTTGCATAATACTGTCTTTACTTAAGATAAGATCCGCAATACCTTTGCCAAAGAACTCTATCTGTTCAGCTAAACTCCCACCCCAAAAAACTTCTACATGTCCAAATTGGCGTCTTACAACACTATTTTTGCATAAGGCAGGCAAAATTTGATCAGCCAATTGCTTAGTTGGGACTTTAACTCTAAACGAAGCATGGTTTTCACCTGAAGCAGTTTGACAATGCAACTTATGCTCTTGGACAGGTCTAAGATTGATAGATATATCGGCAATAACCAACTGCGAAAGTAACCAAACCAACCATGTACTTATGATCACTGATAAGAACATGATAGTTTTTAACGATAATTTATATTTTTTTAACAAAATAAAAAGTAAGATTGTTGATAACCACGCCATTAGAACAAGTTTACTTACTCATTACAATAGATAAGATTACTTATTTTTTCTAATTCATTGATTTATATACTTTGTTAACAAGTAATGATGAATAAACTTGAGTCCTTTATTCAAACTTCAAAAACACGGACAATTGACCTTAATACGATTACAAAAGAGACGTGCAAGTCATGTTCAATTTGACAACCGCAACCAAAACTATTGCTCTATCATTGACAATGTTAACAGTAATTAGTTCAAACGATGCTGTAGCTTGGGGTCAAAATGGCCATCGAGTAATCGGTGAAATCGCAAATATGCACTTAACCGACACAACTAGAACAGCGCTACAACCATTACTCAATGGTAGTTCTCTTGCTCAAATCTCTACTTGGCCTGATGAAATGCGTTCTAATCCAGAACACTTTTGGAGAAAAGAATCAGGCAAATGGCATTACATTAATATTAAAGATGCAAAAAAAATGCATCAATATGTTAATCCATCTATTGACTCCAGAGATAAAGTTGCACATATTTTAGACGGAATTTATTATTCAATTAATATTTTAAAGAATAATAAGAGCGACTTAGAATCAAAGCAGTTTGCTTTAAGCTTTTTAGTTCACTTGGTTGGCGATGGCCACCAACCATTCCATGCCGGACGTTCTGAAGATCGTGGAGGTAATTTAATTAAAGTTTCTTTCTTCGGTAAAGATACTAACCTCCATAGCACATGGGATACGCATCTGATTGAAAATGAAAATTTATCTTTCACTGAGTTTGCAGATTTCATAAAAACGTCAAATAAAAAGACTATAAAGGCATACTTAAACAGCCAACCAGCTGATTGGTTAATTGAATCAAACAAAATATCTCATCGTGTATACGATGAAAATGAAACGAAGCTCAGTTACGGCTATGTCTATAAACATATGCCCGTTGTCAAAAAGCGTTTGTCACAAGGTGGCATTCGTTTAGCTGGACTTCTAAATCAAATTTTTGACAAAAACGCAAAGCCGTTAACTGAAGCACTTGTTAAAAAGCGTGGTTAATGGCATGCAACAAAGTAAGTTAAATAATCTCAACACGGGAAACAATAAAATGAAAACTCAACTACGCAAAACGGCACTTTCGCTTGCAGTAATCGCAGGCATCGGTGCAAGTGGCGCTGCGTTTGCTAACGAAACCTCTTCAGCAGTAAAAGGTCAAATCGTTGGTCCACAAGGTAACCCAGCAACAGGTACTACTGTTACTATCATGCACTTACCTTCTGGCTCAACTAAGGTTGCGACTGTTAATAATGCAGGTTATTTCTCAGCAAAGGGTTTACGTGTAGGTGGTCCTTACCAAATTATCGTTGACTCAACGACTTTTGAAGATCAGCTAATTGAGAACGTATACCTTTCATTAGGTTCTGATTACCCAGTAAACGTTCAGTTGAAAGCTCCTTCTGATATCGAACAAATCGTTGTAACAGGTCGCCCAATCAGCCAAATGTCTGGTGGTACAGGCCCAGCTGCGACGTTCACACTTGAAAACCTTCAAGAAGCGCCAGCGATTAACCGTGACCTTCGTGACATCGTTCGTGCAGATCCACGTGTATACGTAGATGAAAGCCGCGGTGCTATCCAATGTGGTGGCGGTAACCCTCGTTTCAACAGCCTTACTCTAGACGGCGTTCGTATGAACGACAACTTTGGTCTAAGTTCAAACGGCTATCCTACTGTTCGTGCACCTTTCTCTTTCGATTCAATCGATCAAGTTGCTGTTGAACTAGCACCTTTCGACGTGCAATACGGTGGTTTCACTTCTTGTAACATCAACGCAGTTACTAAATCAGGTGGTAACGACATTAGCGGTGGTATGTTCTTTGACTACACAAATGACTCAATGAAGGGTGATAAGGTAGAAGGCGAAGACATCGATAATGGCGATTACACAGAGAAACGTTATGGCTTCCACGTTGGAATGCCTCTAATCGAAGATTCATTATTCCTATTTACTTCTTACGAGAAGTTGGAAGGTGTTGAACAGTTCAGCTATAGTGCTTTAAACAATACTGTTAGCCAGTCTGATTTAGATCGCATCATCGCAATCACTAAAGACAAGTATAACTATGACCCAGGTACAATGGTGCCTAGTATGCCTGTTGAAGATGAGAAGCTTCTAATCAAGTTAGACTGGAATATTAATGACAGTCATCGTGCCAACATCGTTTATAACTGGAATGATGGTTTCCGCTTATCACAGTCTGACCAAGCGAGTGACGAACTGCCTCTAAGCAACCACTTCTACGAGCAAGGCGCAGAAATGACGTCAATCGTAGCGTCACTATACTCAGATTGGACTGATGAGTTTTCTACTGAAGTTCGTATCGGTAAAACTGATTTAGATGGTCGCCAGGCGTCACTAGATGCTGCATCTGGTTTCGGTGAATTCCAAATCACAACAGAAGATGATGGTACAGTTTACATTGGTCCTGATGACTCACGTCAATCAAATGACCTTGACTGGGATAACTTCACACTAAAATTAGCAGGTACTTATTACCTTGATCAGCATACAATCACTGCGGGTTATGAATTCGAAGAACTAAACGTTTTCAACTTATTCATGCAGCATACGCAAGGTGAATTCCGTTTCAGTTCAATCGAAGATTACGAGAATGGCGCTGCTTTTACTTTCTATAACAACTCAGCTGGTACAAATAACCCAGACGATGTTGCAGCTTCTTTCTCATATGCACAACATACTTTGTACATTCAAGATGAGTATGCATTCTCTGATATCGATGCAACACTAACATTTGGTTTACGCTACGACCGTTACACTAGTGATGACAGCCCAACAGAAAACCAGCGTTTTGAAGAGCGTTACGGTTTCATGAACACTAAAAACCTTGACGGCGTTGACTTACTTCAACCACGTGTAGGTTTCAACTGGTATGTTGATGACGCGCTAGAAGTACGTGGTGGTATTGGTCTATATTCTGGTGGTAACCCGAATGTATGGCTATCTAACTCATATTCAAATGATGGTGTAACTCAAATTGGTAAGCGTGGCTTCTACGCTAACTTATTTGAAACTGAGTTAACAAACATCCATGGTGGTACGCCAGGTTATGACGTACCAAAAGACATGTACGATGCAATCGGTAACACTGCTATTGGTGACGGTGATGGTGCCGTAAACTCTACTGCTCCTAACTTTGAAATTCCTTCAGAATGGAAGTTTGCTTTAGGTGCTACATACACTACTGAAGACGAGTACGTATTCAGCGTAGACTACCTTTACACAGATAAGCAAAATTCAGCACTAGTTAAAGACATTGCGCTTCAAACTACTGGTGAAACTGCTCCAGATGGTCGTCCTCTTATTGAGGAGCGCGAAGAAGGTCGTAACGGTGATTACATGTTAACTAACGTGTCTGGTCCAGATGCTAAGTCACATATCATTTCTGCTGCAATGAGCAAGCGTTTTGACAATGGTATTGATTTAACACTTTCTTACGCGTTTACTGACTCACAAGACGTTAACCCAATGACTAGCTCTACAGCTGGTTCAAACTACGGTAACATCGCGACTTTCAACCCGACTGCACCTAGTTTATCAACGTCTGATTACGAAGTACCACATCGCTTTACTTTACAACTAGGTTATAAAGTAGAACTAATTGACGGCTTCAAGACTAAGTTCAACCTATTCGGTCAAGCAAGTAAAGGTCAACCTTACAGCTACCTATTCTCAGGTAGTGACAGTGCGTTCGGCGATGCAAGCTGGAACTCACGCAGTGGCCGTCAGTTAATGTATGTTCCTGAAGTTAATGATGACAAAGTAACTTACGACATGACAGCTGCTGAAATTGAAGATTTCCACAACTGGATTTCTGAGCAAGGTTTAGAACGTGGTCAGATTGCCGCTCGTAATAGCCAAAATGCAGACTGGTTCAAAAAGCTAGACTTCAAGATTACACAAGAAGTACCTGGATTTATGGATGGTCATAAAGGTGAAGTATTCTTTGTTATCGATAACTTAACTAACATGTTAAATGATGACTGGGGTGTTATGCGCAAAGGTAACTTTGTAGGTAACCGTGTTGTTAAAGCATCTATCGTTGATGGTAAATACGTTTACTCAGACTTCAACCCAAATGCTGCAAACCAATCTGTACAAAAAGACGTATCAGTTTGGGAAGTACGCTTCGGTGTGAAGTACACTTTCTAAATTAAATTGAAATTGTAAGGCCAACATGCGTTGGCCTTTTTTATATGTGCTCATTCAGCTTTTGTAACACAACTTTTAATGTTAGTTGCTCATCTTCTGTTAGGTGTTTCAACAGCGATTTTTCCCACGATTTAGCGAGAATTGACAACTTGCTGTAAACTTCACATCCTTCATTCGTTAAGATAAGTACTTTGCTACGTTTGTCACTTTCATCAGCTCTGAGCTCAACAAAACCTCTAGTTTCTAATTGTTTAATTGCTCTTGATAGAGTTGATTTGTCAATCCGAGCAAGGTCGGTTAACTGTTTAGCAGTGAAGCTTTCTTGTGCTAAATGTGCCATAACTCGCCATTGAGGTGTGGTTAAGTTAGCTTCTTCTTTATAGACTCTTGCAAAGTCATCACTTACTTTATTAGCTAAATGTACAAGCTGATAAGGTAAAAATTCTGTAATTTCTAACATAAACTGTCTTTTTATTTCTGCACTTCATCGCCTTTGTAAACTTAAGTATACACGCAAAGATTGATTATCAATTTGAATATAGTCTCACATGAGAGTATCTTAATTGCAATCATCAAAGGAGCAAGTTCTATGAGCAAAGAATTTCAATACTTAACAGGTTTTGGAAACGAATTTGAAACCGAAGCTTTACCAGGTGCTTTACCAATAGGTCAGTTCTCACCACAAAAAGTAAAATACGACCTATACGCAGAACAATTTAACGTAACTGCGTTTACTGCACCTCGCGCTGACAATCGTCGTAATTGGTTTTATCGCATTCGTCCTTCTGTTGTTCAAGGTGACTACACGTCGATGGACAATGGTTTATTAAGAACAGCACCAATCACTGAAGTTCCAACACCCCCTACTATGCTACGCTGGAATCCTGTAGACATTCCAAATGAAGCAACAGACTTCGTCGATGGCTTAGTTACCATGGCAGCAAATGGCAGTGCAAATGGACAAGTTGGTATCGGTATCCATGTCTATGTAGCTAACAAATCAATGCAAGGCCGTTATTTTTATAATGCCGATGGAGAATTGCTATTTGTTCCTCAACAAGGCAAAATGGTTCTTCACACAGAATGCGGTAAACTTGCTGTAAAGCCTGGCGAAATTGCGGTTATTCCAAGAGGTATCAAGTTCTCAGTTGAAGTAATCGGCGACAGTATTCGTGGTTATATCTGCGAAAACTATGGTCATCCTTACATTCTACCTGAGCGAGGCCCTGTTGGCGCTAATGGTTACACAAATGAACGTGACTTCCAATATCCTGTGGCTGCGTTCGAAGATCTAGAAGGTGATTTTGAGCTTGTAGCCAAGTTCAATGGTAACCTTTTCCGCTGTGACATTGGTCATTCACCACTAGATGTTGTGGCTTGGACAGGTAATAGTGCACCTTACAAATATGACCTTTCGCGTTTCAATGTCATGAACACCGTCAGTTTTGACCACCCGGATCCATCAATTTTTACAGTCTTGACGTCTCCATCAGGTACTGCCGGCGTTGCCAATGTCGACTTTGTGATCTTCCCTCCTCGTTGGATGGTTGCTGAAGACACTTTCCGCCCACCATATTATCACCGTAACATTATGAGTGAGTTCATGGGCTTAATCGAAGGTGTGTATGATGCAAAAGAGCATGGTTTTGTTCCAGGTGGTATGAGTTTACATAACTGTATGTCTCCACATGGCCCTGAAGCCGATGTATTTGAGAAAGCATCAAATGCAGAGCTTGAGCCGCAAAGATATGAAAATACTTTAGCTTTCATGTTTGAGTCTCGTTATGTGATATCTCCAACAAAATACGCACTTGAAGGCAAAGAAAGACAACAAAACTATTTAGATTGTTGGAAAGGTATCAAAAAATACTACAAGGGTGCCTAAGCTTTATATAATGTTATAAATATTAGGCACGCAATAGCGTGCCTTTGTCGTGAATAAGGATCTGAATATGAAACTTTACACCTATTTTCGCTCTTCTGCAGCGTATAGAGTACGCATCGCATTAAATTTAAAAGATATAGCTCATGAAATGTCAGCGGTTAATCTTTTAAAATCAGAACAAACTGGTGAAGAGTACACCAATAAAAATAGTCAGGGTTTATTGCCTGCTTTAGAAACTGAACAAGGGGTTTTGGGGCAATCTCTTGCAATTTTAGAGTGGTTAGAAGAAACGTATACTGATACGCCTCTACTTCCGAATGACCCATGGCAAAAAGCGCAAGTACGAAACTTCTGTTATGCCATAGCTTGCGACATACACCCAATAGATAATTTACGAGTTCTTAAATACCTATCCAATGAACTAAACGTAAATGATGAACAAAAGAATACATGGTATAGGCATTGGGTTATTGAGGGCTTCAAGAAAATCGAAACGATGCTAAACGGTGATAAATTTTGTTTTGGCGATAAACCGACACTTGCAGATGCATGTCTAGTGCCTCAAGTTTTTAATGCACTTCGCTTTAAAGTAGATATGAGTCAATTCCCGAAAATAGAAGCTGTTTATAATCATTGTAATACACATAAAGCTTTTATTGATGCAGCGCCAGAAAATCAATTCGACGCTACTTAATTTTGAAGTTCATTGTGCGTTACTGAAGCGCACAATGAACTTGATCTAAGTGTCCAATCAAGTCTAAGCCTAAATCAGTCAAGTATCCGCCGTCAGGACTGTCAATAACCCCCTTTTTATATAACCTTTCAGCTGCAGCGATCAAATTTGGATCCGCATCTTTATGAATTTTAATTCCCATTTGCATACTTGAACGCGGAAATTTTGCTAAAAGTGTCAACTCAGCCATAAAATTACTATCTATAGCCATAACCTCTCCCATTAATTTATTGTTGTTGTGGTAATATAGGTTCAAGTTTTCATGAACTAAACTAAGGTTAGCTAAAAATAGGAGTTATGCCATGACATACAACAAATTTAGTTTTATCTTTATAGTTTTATTTTCTGTTTTTATTCCAGAGTCCGTTTTAGCTAACTCTAAATCTAATAAAACACACTTATTTTTAGATAACCTAACTCCTGTTTGTTGGTACAAAGATGCCAAATATAGCGAAGGTGCTTTAATCGTGATGGCCGATAAAACTTTTGTATGCGCTAGTAAATACGATAATCAAACTACTGGTGAGTTAAAATGGCGAATTGCAGATGAAAATGGCCGCCCTATTCCTCATAAACCAAAGAAAACTATTAGAATTAACTAAATAAAGAAGTCATTATTTATGGAACAACCAAATAACCCGCTGCATGGTGTAAAACTTGAAGAAATATTAATAAAACTTGAAGCTGAACTAGGCTGGGAAGAGATGGGGAATATAGTCAATATTCGTTGTTTTACTCACGACCCGAGTATTAAATCTAGTCTCAAGTTTTTAAGAAAAACGCCATGGGCGAGAGATAAGGTTGAACAGCTTTACATTGATACCTTCCATGGTTTTAAATGGTCATCAATAAAAAAATAGACTCTGATTACTTGGCTTTATAAAGTGAATCATATGATTGAACCAAGTCTTTGATAATATAATCAGGTACCTGTTTGTTACATGCAAAGTAGAGCATATTGTTTTGTTGGAGGTCCAACTGTAAGACAGGCTCAAGATGTGTCATTAGCTTGTTGTTCAAAGATGCATCTTGAACTTGAGAGTCACTCAGCACAACTAGGTCCAATTGATTTTTTCTTGTTTCTAAAATTTCAAGTACTCTATTAAAACTTGAAATTACAACCAATTGATATTGTTCTGTGAAACCATGTTCTTTGAGATATTGGTGACTAAAATTATTTCTGATCACTGCCGTTCTATATTTGAGCGCATCTTCAAGCACTTCCAAATTAATATTCCGACTTTTAAGTGCGTAAAAGGAACTCGTAAACTGTCCTACAGGGAAGACCCAATTGAACATATCTTCCCTTTCATTATTTCTTCCAATTGAAAATACACAGGTATCTGGATTCCTTTTCAAAGCATTATAGGTAATATTCCAAGGCTCATATGTCAATTTGTAGTCAATATTTGCATGGCCAAGAACATTTTTAACGATTTCTACCGTAGGACCTGATAGCTTTCCGGATTTATCAAGATACTGATAAGCAGGGAATAACTCAGTGACAACGTTGAGAGTAAATGAAAAAGACTTAAACGAAAAAATAAAAAAAGTTATTAAAAAAAGCGCTCTCATACCACTCCCTATTAAAAAGGTGAAAGGAATATCTCCTTCCACCTAATAATATAGCCTAACTTTTATTAATAGCATCTAGAAGAAATGCTGATATTTTAGCGCCTTCTCGCAAAGTTGTTTCTGAACTAGATTGGCCTACTAAAGAACTGTCAGTAAATGGAGCTATTTCCATCATATCAGCGCCTGTAATTGGGAAACGCTCAGATAATGCTTTTAATATAACCATGGCTTCATCAGGCGTCATACCGTTCCCTTCAGGCGTGCCAGTTGCAGAAGCCCACTGTTCGTCTAACGCATCAATATCAAAGCTAACATACAACTCATCAACATTATCTGCTTGCAATTGTGCTATGACTTCATCAACAATCGTCTGAGCACCGCGTTCTCTAATTTCATGTGCCCAATGTTGTTTTACACCAAATGTTGACTCCCAATGCGACTTGTCTTTGCCACTTGAGCGAATGCCAAATTGAATTAGATGATGTGGCGCAGGCAAGAACTCAAGAATATGCGTACACCAAGAGCCAAAGCACAAGTCAATACCCAAACGCTCAACTAATAAGTCAGTATGTGCGTCAAAATGAATAATTGCCGTTCGTTTACCTGCGTCTCTTTTCGCTTTCAAGTACGATTTGGTTAACGGATAGCTAATAGAGTGATCACCACCAATTCCAAAAATACCTTTATTAGGATAATGCTGATAGAAACCATCACATACATCTTCAGTGATAGATAAAGGCGATACGTGATAACCTTCCTTTGAGCTCTGATAAAGCGCCTTTTGACAGTTTTCTATTGTTCCTTCATTTAGGTATTTATCATGAAGAAGATGAGGAATAACACGAACATCACCTAAATCGAACGCTTCAACATGCGGTTGTTGTTCTATCAAAGTGCTTCTTAAAAATAATGGTCCCCAGTTAGCACCACGTAAAATACCGCCACCACAATCAGAACTGATACCTAAAATAGCGGCTTTGTAATCTGTTTCTTCGATTTTAAGCAAAGACTCTTTCCAGATTTGTTCAATGCCATCGGTTTGGCCATATAGTTTTGTGCGTAATGCATCTTTTCGTTCTTTTGCAGTATTAACAGTAAACACACCATCGCCAGGAGGACATAAACATTGGGTCATTTTATTGTAATATTGTTCTTTGCTAATACTCATAGAAACCTCTATTTGCTTTTGCATATTCATGCTAAAACTTTGTTAAGAAAAAATGTTTCACCCAGCCTATTTATCCATTTTAAATTCAAAACAAATGCGCTGTAAAATTTATAACTGTAAGATATATTTATTTAAATACAACGTCTTATGTTGTGAAAGACGTTAACTGGTAAAACAGGATTTTTGTATATGGGCAGAGATATAGCACGATGGGGTCGTATGTCAACAAAGGCAGTTTTATTGCAAAACCGCCTTTGATTTAATATTCAATTAAAATGAATATTTTACTCATAACCTCTTGGTTTCTTAGTTTTTATGATTGCAATGTAACCGTGCCAACTAGCATAGCTGAGTAATGGCATAATCACTATAAATGCTGTACCACCAGTAGCAAATCCAAATAAAACTAAGAAAAGTATGATAAACGCCCAAACTATCATTGCTGATGCGTTATTTTTAACTGCGTTTATAGATGAAACAACCGCGGTCATTATATCCACTCGACGCTCCATCATGATCTGTGGTGTAAACGCAGAAATAGCAAAGACGCTCATTAATAGTATTCCACCTATCAAACTTCCTAATGCCAAGAATGATTGCAATTGTTCAAATGTAGGATTAGGTACATTTGGATAAAGCGCATGCACTAGAGCAGCTAGTCGCATCCAGACGATCATAATGACCATTAAAAGTATCGCAAACCCCCATTCTCCAGCAGGGTTTCTGAACATAGACTTCAAGCTATGCCCTAATGTTGGTTTATGACCTTTTTCTAGCTCCCACGCAACATCGTAAAGACCTGCGGCGAATGCAGGACCAATAAGCGCAAAGGCTACTGCTGCAGGAAGAATAACTAAATGTGTATCTAGCTGATAAATTAGGTATAAAATAGTAACGGGTATGGCAGTAAATACTAACCCATAGATTAAACTTAACATTGGTGCTCTCACCATATCGGCTATCGCGAGCGATAACCAATGAAACGGCGCAAGTGAACTAATTCTATTACTTTCGAGACAGCGAGCAAATTCTGTGTTTTTATCGATTGGTGGTGAAGCTGGCATAATAACCCCTTTTTTGTTGCGGCTATATTAATGTTTAGAAGAACAACTCCAATCTTGCAAGGAATTGCATGATCACGAACAAAGACTATCGGACATCTGTCCTGTACTTTATGCGCTAATCTTTCAAACTACGGTTTTATAACAAATAAGGTTTACTATGGATAAGGTATTTCATTTGGGCCTAAGCACCGATCAATTGAATGGTGCTAATTTAGCAATCGTGCCTGGTGACCCTGAAAGGGCAGAGCGAATTGCTAAGAAGTTAGACAACAGTATTTGTCTTGCTAAAACTCGAGAATTTCACGTCTACCTCGCAGAATTAAAACAACAACCTGTCGTGATTTGCTCAACAGGTATCGGAGGACCTTCAACTTCAATCGCAGTTGAAGAACTAGCCCAACTCGGTATAAGAACCTTTTTGCGTATCGGTACGACAGGTGCTATCCAACCTCACATTAATGAAGGCGACATTTTAGTCAGCACAGCTTCAGTTCGTCTAGATGGTGCAAGTCAACATTTTGCCCCTCTATCCTACCCTGCAGTATCTGATTTCCATTCAACCGCTGCAATGGTGCAAGCATGTGAAGAGATTGGTGTGAAGTATCATGCTGGCATTACCGCTTCAAGTGATACTTTTTATCCTGGCCAAGAGCGTTATGACACATATTCAGGTTATGTGAATAAAGCTTTCCAAGGAAGTTGTGAAGAGTGGCAAAAACTCAATGTGATGAACTATGAGATGGAGTCTGCAACTCTATTTACTATGTGTGCAGCATTAGGGTTGAAAGCGGCTTGTATCGCTGGAGTCTTAGTGAACAGAACTCGTCAAGAAATTCCAAATGTAGATCATCAAGAAATTGAACGAAATGCAATTAATGTTGTTCTAAAAGCAGCTGAAATTGTTTTAGACAACAACAAAGCATAACTTCTGGAATTTAAGTGTATGTAAGATTAACTTACATACACTTTATTTATTTCAAAGTTACCTTCAAAACTATTAAGTACTACTTCCGAAACACCTGACTGATTTTTAAATTGCTCTGTTTCTACTAAATTAATCTCTGTAACTTCCACCATATCTATTGTTAATCCAGAAAGAGCCATTTGACTTAATGCGCTTTGCAACGGTGAAAGACTCGGGTTGTACGCCACGTTTTCGGCATAGCGACCGTAAAAATTACCATGCTGAACGGTTCTGATCTCTACTGCTGATTTATTACCAGAATAAGGCGCATAAGAGGCTTGATAATGTTCAAACAACATTTGAGAAATCGGTAGTTTATAATCAGGGTTTTGTTCTTCTGACATATCAAGAAGCCTCGTCTGATTACCAAGATCCGCTGGCCCAAAAGAATGAGGCAACAACTCTGTTAATGATGTATTGGTGTTAGGTAAGAGTATTTCAATTTGTTCTGATTGCTTAACTTCATTGATAAACTGTCTGCAATGACCACATGGCGCGTCTGTAATAGCGATGTGAGAAATTTGAGTTTCTCCATTTAGCCAAGCTGTGTTGATAGCCGACTGTTCTGCATGGACAACTAAGCATAACGCTGAATGATTAAACTCTAAATTAGACCCGATGTAAGCACAACCTGAAGTGTTACTATAAGCAATCGCACCGACGTTAAAATTAGAAATCGGTGCAATTGAGAAACTTGCGGCTATAGGTAAAAGATTTTGTAAAAGGAGTTTGATTTCTATATCAAACTTTACCATTAACGCATCTAGCACTGACTTTTCAATAACACCGCCCGACGCTTGGATTTTTTGTTGTAATTCTTGTTCTAGTTCTTTTGAAATCGTTAGCATAAAAATGCCACACGTTATGAAAAAGGCCGAATAGTTTATCCCTTTATTAAGCGTTAGACAACCAAAGCTTAGCACTCTTGAAGCAATCAAAGTTCTCTACCGTAATACCGAATCGTTTCGCTTTCTGTAAGAATAGGTCATGCATATAACCGTCGAAACTGACGACACGAGCTAACTTTATGTTTTGTAGTGCATTTGCTACTTTTGGCATTAAAGATACGATATCAATTGCAGCAAAGTTATGTTCGAGCTCAGTAACATCTATGAGTAATTTTGAGGATTTATAATCTTGCGCATACTGATTTGCTCTTTGGTACGTTTTAATGACATCTTCAGCGGTAACAACACCTCTAAGTGTCATCATGACAAGTGATGTTGATTCATCATAAGTGATACTAGTAGAAAGCGTTTGCATAAGACCTCGAATAACGTGTTTAATCTAAAAAAACGTCATTTCCTTCTACCCAAGAGTTCCATACTTGTTTAACGATATTCGATTTTTTAAAAGTGAAGTTACCTTACACAATTAGCGATTTCTACAATTGAAATGAGCATATTCGAATGACGGCGGACATAGACGTCGGATGAGATTCTATGTATACAATCTAAACAGTCAATAAAATTAATACAAAAAAACCAAATTAAGAATAAAAACTAGTAAAAAGTATGAGTTTGAATTCATACTTTTTACTACCAAGTTAACATCTGATCAAAATTCATCACTTTAGTTAACGCATTATTTATCCTGAATTTCTCATTCCTGCAGCAACACCTGTCATAGTAACCATAAGAGCCTGATCAATTTTTTCACTTTCATGCTCTCTGGTACGTTTTAATAACTCTACTTGTAGCAAATTAAGTGGATCTATATAAGGATTTCTTAATTCTAGTGATTGTCTCAGCCAAGGTTGTTCAAGAAGTAGAATATTGTCTGGCGCCAATTCCTTTATTAAGACTTCAGTTGATTTAAGATCTTCTCTTAATTGTGCTCCAAGCACTTTAGCATCTGTTGTCATCAACACTTTTTCATAATGCTCTGAAAGCCAGCAATCTGTTTTACAAAACACCATTTCTAGCATTTCTAATCGAGTTCTAAAGAACGGCCATTGTTCACGCATTTCATGCAACATCTCAACGCCGTATTTATCAATTGCGGCTTGTAAGCCTTGATATACACCAAGCCAAGCTGGCAACATGAGCCTGTTTTGACTCCAAGCAAATATCCATGGAATAGCTCTTAAGCTCTCTACTCCGCCATTAGGATTTCGTTTAGATGGTCGAGAGCCAAGCGGTAATTTTGCTAGTTCTAGCTCAGGTGTAACTTGTCTGAAGTAAGCAACAAAATCTGGATTTTCTCTTACGATTTCTCGGTAATATTTACATGAGCTTTCAGCAATCAACTCAATCACTTCAATCCAACGAGACTTAGGAAATGGTACCGGGGTTAAGTTCGCTTCAATAATTGCGCTGGTATAAATCGAAAAGCTTTGAACTGCGACTTTTGGTAGTCCATATTTAAAGCGGATCATTTCCCCTTGTTCTGTAACCCGTAATCCGTTTCTTAAACTACCCGGAGGTTGAGACTGTAAAGCTTGTGCAGCAGGCGCTCCGCCACGGCCAACTGTACCTCCTCGACCATGGAATAAAACAAGTTCAACCCCATATTCTTTTGCCACCTTGAGCAATTTGTCCATAGCTTGGTACTGTGCCCATCCCGCAGCCATCATACCTGCGTCTTTTGCTGAATCTGAATACCCTATCATCACATATTGCTTATGATTTATATGGGAGCGGTACCAATCGCAAGACAACAATTGCCTTATTACATCTGCACCGCGATTTAAATCATCTAAGGTTTCAAATAATGGCGCGACAGGCAAATTGAAACGACAGCCCGTTTCTTTTAGAAGTAATTTAACAGCAAGAACATCAGACGCGAATTGAGCCATTGAGATGATGTAAATTCCCAGCCTATCAGAGGTTTGTTGACTCACTAATTGGCAAGTTCTTAACACTTCTTCAACTTCATCAGACGCAGAGTAATTTTTAGGTAATAGTGGTCTCTTAGACGCTAATTCTTCAATCAAAAATTGCTGCTTCTGAGCTTCACTCCAACTTTTATAATCACCCAGCTCCAAATGCTCAACAATTGCTGCGATCGCATCAGCGTGCCTTGAAGAATCCTGACGTATGTCTAAGCTGCAGAGATTAATACCAAAACACTCTAATCTAAGTAACGTATCTAGTAGAAGCCCATCTGCAATTTGCGACATATTGCAGTTATGAAGTGAGTTATATATCAGATTTAGAGACGATTTTACTTGTCCAAGTTCTGTTATTACCTCTTGCTGTGAACCAACTTTGCCTTTTATCTTATTCTCAAGTGATTGAATGGTTTCATCAAGCTCCCCTTTCAACTGCTTAAGTATATAACGATAAGGTTCATGTTGTTCGCCTATTAATGCTTTCACATGCTCATCAACTTGATACATAGATAGCTCGCTACTGAGCATATCAATGTCTCGTGAGATTAAATCTATCGCCATCCATCTGCCGTGTTCTAAGACTGATTGCGTTACCTCAGATGTGACAAATGGATTACCGTCTCTGTCGCCGCCCATCCAAGAGGTAAAACGGATGGGACTATGAATCTTCTTTAGTCGTATCCCTAATTTATCTTGAGTAATTTGATTAAAGTAACGAATGAACTGAGGTACAGCATGCCATAAACTATTTTCAATAACTGCATAGCCCCACTTAGCCTCGTCCAAAGGAGATGGTCTCTTTGCTCGAATATCATTGGTATGCCAAGCTTGACTGATTAACTGTTCAATACGACTAATAATAATTTTACGTTCGTCAACATCAAGACACTGTAATTCAAGGGCTGATAAACAATCACTCAACTGAACATGTTTATTAATTATGGTTCTTCTAGTCACTTCAGTTGGGTGAGCAGTTAATACCAGCTCAATATCTAGCTCAGAGAGTACTGACTCAACTTGATCATGATTTAATTGACCATTCTCAAGCATTATCGATAATTTCTCGATTTGATCGTTCAATGCTTTGTAAATACCTTCCGGTGCGCCTGTTACCGAAATTGTATGAAATTGTTCAGCTACATTTGCGAGGTTCAAAAAGTGATTAAAGGCACGTGCAACAGGTAATAGTTCATCATCCTTAAGGCTATGTAGGGTATCAAGTAGTTTTGCTCGGGCTACTGAATCACCTTGTCGAGATGACTTAGCGAGAAGACGAATTTGTTCAATCTTTTCCAACATACTTTCACCCAGCGTTTGCTGAATGATTCGGCCAAGACAACCACCTAACTGACTAACATTCGCTTTCAGGTTTTCGTACTGCTCTCCCATATCCGCTCCTTTTTATTAACGTTTACGTAAAAACAAATTGCTTCAAACAAAAGTTGCTCAAAACACAAACTGATTAAAAGTTATTCTCTACTATACAGCGAATTAAAGGTAGATCGAGTGATCGCATTATGAATTTTAAGCGTAATTTTAACTACTTAATTACCAAGCAGCATAAAGCAAATGCAACTACTCTATGACGGCCAATGCCCTTTGTGTGCCAAAGAAATGAGAAAGCTCAAGCAGTTTGACCTTGAAAACAAGCTCACTTTGATTAATGTTCATGATATTCATGAACTCGATTTCAATCGACTTTATCCAAACATTACTAAATCAGATACTCTACAAATATTGCACGGCTTTTCTGATGATGGCACGTTATTACTTGGTTTGGATGCAAACGTACAAGCTTGGCAAACTGTTGGTAAATATCCATGGTTGAGACTGCTACGAGTGCAACCAATAAAGTGGTTCGCTGATAAAGGCTATTTGTTATTTGCCAAACATAGAGTGAAAATCTCACACTTTTTAGTCAAAGACGGGTGTAATAATGGACAATGCCAAAGATAAATCACTGCATCTTGTTATTGGTGCGAGCAGTAAAATCGCTTTAGCGTTTATTAAGAAACTTACCGAGCAAAACCCTACTGATGTAGTGGTGAGTTTTAGCCAGAAAACATTAAAGTTTAATTCTGAAAATATTCATCACTTCTCCACGAATTACTCTGATGAATCAATTTCTAATTCTGTATCGACTTTTCAAAATACTTACTTATCAGAAAGTGTGAGAATAAAAACCATCACATTTTTTAATGGCCAATTACATTCAGACTTGTATAGCCCAGAAAAGAGCATCCGACAATTTGACCCAGCTTACGCACAAGCTCTTTTCAATTCGAATGTAATCACACCTATGCTTTGGCTTAAGCGTCTAGTTAAATTGCTCAATCGTTCTGATAACTGTGTCGTCACCGCGCTATCAGCCCGTGTTGGTAGCATCGAAGATAACGGGTTAGGTGGCTGGTACAGCTATCGAAGCTCAAAGTCCGCACTTAATATGATGATGAAAAGTTTTGCGATTGAACTAAAACGTCAAAGCCCAAAAAGTACTGTTTTGCTTTTCCATCCTGGCACCACAGACACACCACTGTCTAAACCTTTTCAAAAAAATGTACCAGACGGCAAGCTATTTGAACCCGAATTTGTTGCTGAATGCCTATACAAGCAAGTGGCAGAATCAGACAACAACGACTTAATTAATTATCTCGATTGGCAAGGCCAATCTATACAATGGTGAATTATGTTTTTTAATACTCAATCTCTCAATGAATTAGAACAAAGATATCGTGCACATTTAATAAATAGCTTATCCGGTTTCAAAAGCGCAAATTTATTAGGCACCGTTGATAAACATGGTCAAGAGAACCTTTCGATTGTGAGTTCTGTTTTTCATTTAGGCGCTAACCCAGCTTTATTTGGTATGATCATTCGCCCACACTCAGTACCAAGACATTCTTTTGAAAATCTATTAGAAACGGGTTTCTATACCCTAAACCATGTGAACGAAGATATAGTCACCCAAGCGCACCAAACATCTGCTCGTTACGAAAAAGAACAATCAGAATTTACTGAAACAGGTTTAACAGCAGAATATTTGAATGACTTCAAAGCGCCGTTCGTTAAAGAGTCTGAAATTAAAATGGGTCTAAAACTAGTCAGTGAGCAGGTAATTGAGGTGAACCAAACTCACTTAGTCATTGGTGAATTAATTGCGCTTCACTGTCCTGATTCGGTCATACAACCAGATGGTTTTATCGACATAGAAGCAGCAAACACAGTCGCAATAACTGGATTGGACAGTTATCACACTACATGCAAAATCAATCGTTTAAGCTACGCTAAACCTGATTCAAAGCCTAAGCCTTTAGTTACACTTTAGGGTTTGTTTTTTCTTTAGGTTGCTTTAAACTCAAAAAACCGACCATCAAAGAGAATAACCATGTGGCGTAATAACTTAAAGAAGTTTGCACTCGCCGGCCTATTTAGCGTGTGCTTTACTGCAACGGCAGGATTAGAGGAAGGGATTGAAGCTGCAAACGCAGGTGATTTTGAAAGGGCTTTACAGGAGTTTCAGTATTTATCTGACATGAATTATGCTCCTGGCATTTATGAGTTAGCTAAATTACATGAAGGCGGTTATGGCGTTATTAAAAACCCACGTAAAGCAGCAGAGTTATTTCAAAAAGCAGTAAAACTGGGTAGTGCCGATGCGATGTTTTCATTAGCGGTAATGCACGAAGAAGGTCGTGGTGTGAAACAAGATAAACAACGCGCTATTGAGCTATTCACTCAGGCTGCCAACAAAAATCTTGCTGCTGCACAATTCAATCTAGGGGTGATGTATACCAATGGTGATGGCGTGTTAAAAGATTATGCTGTTGCAATGGACTGGTACGAAAAGGCCGCAGCGAGCAACTACACCTTGGCAATGTTCAACCTCGCCCTAATGTATTATGAAGGGCTGGGTGTTGAGAAAAACATCGAAAAGTCATTTATATGGAACACCTTAGCTGAATATAACGGTAATCGCCAAGCGATGAAAAGTCGAGAGCTTGATGAACAACAACTGTCTCCTTCTCAAGTTGAAAAAGCGATTGAAAAAGCAAACAAACTGTATTGGCGCATTCAAGAGAAAACCTATTTCCCAGGCTCTAAAATAAACTAATAGAAAAGCGCTAAGGCGCTTTTCTTATACCCTACTTATTTTTGTAAGGTTTTCACAAACCAAGTTAGTAATTTTGAACGTGATAAAAGTAATTGCATTCTTGGATTTCCTAATCTGCCACTTTTAAAAACACTTTTTGCATGACTGAAAGTTAAAATCCCTTCTTTGCCATGGTATTGGCCCATACCCGATGACCCAATACCACCGAAAGGTAAGTCTTCTACTGCAACATGTAAAAGCACATCGTTAATCACTAATCCGCCACATTGAATCTCTCGCTCTGCACGATTTACAAGAACTTTATTCTTAGTGAATAAATAAGTAGCAAGAGGATTAGGGTTATGTTTAATTACCTTGATTACTTCATCAAAACTAGACACGGATTTAATAGGTAATAATGGACCAAATATTTCTTCTTGATGAACTCTCGCTCTGTTTGAAGCATTGTCAATAAGGTGGAGTCCGAGTTTTCGAGTTTCAAAATTTTCGCTATTTGGTTCGCTCCAAACGTATGCCCCATCATGCAGCGCATCCCCAATTAATTCAATAAGTCGTTCATATTGCTGCTGATTAACAATTGAGGTCAAATTGTCTAGGTTTGAACCAGTTTTAAAGTGTTTTTTGTATTGTTTTTTTATTTCTTCGATCAACTCAGTCTTGCACTTTTCATGAACGACCAAATAATCAGGCGCAACACATATCTGCCCAGCGTTTGCCGTTTTGCCAAATACAATACTTCTTGCTGCATGCTTAATATCTGCATCGTCCATAACAACAACAGGAGATTTACCTCCCAGCTCTAAAGTAACGGGTACTAAGTTATTCGCGGCAGCACGCATCACATGCTTACCTATTTCAGTACTACCTGTAAAAAACAAATGGTCAAAGGGTAACGCACTGAAACTTTTCGCTACAACTGGCCCGCCTTCAATTACACAACAATAATCTGAAAAAGGTTCTAAAATTTCTTTTATGAGTTGGTTTGTCGCAGGCGTATATTCGCTGAGCTTTAGCATTACACGATTCCCTGCTGCTAATGCAGTAATTATAGGCATCAACGCTAGCTGAATCGGATAATTCCAGGGTGATATAACCCCCACGACTCCTTTGGGCACATAATTTATATGGGCGGACGAAAATGCAAACTGGAGTCCCACTTTACGCCTACTCGGTTTAAGCCAAGAATTTAGATGCTTAATAATATGATCGATCCCACCGATTACTGGCATGAAATCCGCCATCTGAGTGTCAAAAGTGCAACGATTTCCAAAATCTTTATTAGAGGCGGCTATAAAGTCTTGCTCGGCTGTAACAAGCTGAGTTCTTATTTTCTTTAATAAAGAAATGCGTGTTTCTACGGATGAATTGGGATGATGCATAAAAGCAACTTTAAGAGATTCAAGTTGCTTTGTCAGTTGGGGATCTATCTCGTATTGCACAACATGGCTCATTTATCGGTATTTGAATAAATACACTATAAATGAGCCTGTTAGTTGTTTCAAATTAGAAAGAAAGAACGCTTCTTGCGACAGTCAGTGTTAGTACAGTTATGAGTACAATCGCGACAATATTCAGCACAAAGCCTGCTCGAATCATATCACGCATCTTTATTTCGCCAGAGCCAAATACAATGGCATTCGGTGGCGTTGCAACTGGCATCATAAAGGCACAACTTGCTGCAATGGCAGCAGGTATCACCCACACTAATGGCGTGCCTGTTATCGACTCTGCTACAGGACCAAGTAATGGCAAAAAACCTGCAGCCGTTGCAGTATTTGAGGTGATCTCTGTTAAGAAAGTAATTAATCCAGCCACCAGCAAAACGCTTACCACTAATGGAATGGTGTCAGCCGACACCAATAAGTTAGCAATATAAGTTGCCAAACCTGACGACTTAATTTGTGACGCAAGGGTTAAACCACCACCAAACAACAGTAAAATACCCCAAGGCACTTTTGCCGCACTGTCCCAATCCAGAATGCGCTCACCTGTTTTCTTATCAGCAGTAATAACAAACAACATTAATGCCGCTGCGATCGCAATTGAAGTATCTGAAATTTTAAGCCCAGTCCAGTCACCTAGTAACGGTCTAAAAATCCAGCTTAATGCTGCGAAAATGAATACAGCCAACACACCTTTTTCTGCACGAGACATGTCACCTAATTTTGTTAATTGCTTTTTAAACAGTGTTTTAGTATCAACCTCTGCGTCAGAATCATCGACTTTATAACTGACTTTCGTCAACCAAAACCAAGTAATAAATAGCATGGTGACAGATAAAGGTAAGCCAACCGCCATCCAAGTCGCAAAACCAATTTCGATTTGATAACTGTCAGCCAAATAAGCTGCCATCAATGCATTTGGAGGCGTGCCTATCAGGGTAGCAATACCACCAATACTCGCACCATAAGCTATCGAAAGCAGTAGCGCTTTACCAAACGCCTCATTGCTGCTGTCACGCTCTTTAACAAGATGAATAACCGATAATGCAATCGGTAACATCATCACCGCAGTGGCCGTGTTCGACATCCACATAGATAAGAAAGCCGTCACTAACATCATAGCTAGAATTTGCACACTTGGCTTTGAGCCCGCATAAAGCATAGTTTTTAATGCAATGCGCTTATGCAATCCCCACCTTTCCATAGCAATTGAAATTAAAAAACCACCTAAGAATAAGAAAATAAGTGGATGCGCATAAGGTGCTGCAACCGATTTAATGGGTGCGATGTCAGCTAGTGGTGATACCACCAAAGGTAACAAAGATGCCGCTGGAATAGGCACGACTTCGCTCACCCACCAAGAAGCCAACCAAAAAGCTAAACCCGCTGTTCGCCAAGCTTCGACACTCATGCCTTCGGGTGGCGATACAAAGCAAGTAAGTAACATTGCCAGTGGTCCTAAAAACAACATGGCATATTTTATTGGATGCGCAGATGAATAATCAGACATACTTTAACCCTTAAAACTTATACTTCATGCCAATAGCGATTGACGTATCATCGTCTGACTCAAGATCCAGTTGTGTGACTAATGCATACAAATTGGTTTGCTTATCGAGTATGTAGTCTGTACCCAGTGTCCATTGGGTTGCTTCTTCCGCATGACGTAATTTGCTGGTATCTCTACCTAATTGAATTTTAGGCACCCAACTACCCATTTTATAACTTGCACTGACCAAATAGCCTTTGCCAGATTTGCTGCCATCTAGGTTTTCACTGTCTTGAACGATAGCACCCAGCTGGAATGCATCAAACTTATACGCTGCAACAACACGAGTCGCTACCAAATCATTTAAGCTATCTGTGTGGCTTAATGAAATATAAAAAGGCTTAGCTTTTAAAGCACGGTCGCCATAAATTGCGGTGGCAGCAAATCCAGTTTCTTCATTTGAAGCATCATCTTTTGGTGCATAGGTAAACGAGAACGACAGATCGTTATAAGTTTTACTGCTATAAGTGAGGGTATCGCCTAGTCGGTCTTGTCCAGGTAGAATTTGCGCAATATCACTTTGGGTTTCGTTAAATTGATCAACTTTACCTTCGCTGTATTTAAAGCGCGTATCGTTACGGCCAACCACCAAGGTTCCCCAGTTGCCAGCCAAACCTACATAGGTGTTACGCGATGAAAATGGCGATTTAGTGTCGTCGTTTTCAAAACCCTTTACTTGTACTTCGTATTTAAACACCACTTTAAGAGAATCACTCAGTTTATGATCGCCCTTAATGCCGATACGTGAAAATGGCGCGTCAATTTGCGTACCCGCTTTGGTATAACGCATTAACCCTTTGTCTGTGTCTGCTATTTGTACTTCGGCTTTACCATACACATTGTAATCGGCAGCAAAAGCGGTGCTTGAAAATGTGGCCATCACACCGAGTGCGATTAGAGTTTTACTTGCTGTCATCTTGTTTTACCTTTTTTATAATTGTGATCAGGGCGTGTTGACCTTTGCAACTTCAAAGATAAACACACCCTAGTGTTACAAGATGGTTGCCAAAAAGATAAAAACGACTATTTTCAATTAGTTATTAAATTTTTTTTACAACAAAGCCGTAAACAATGTGCGGATTTTCACACATACTTTTACTGCGCTTGTCACCAAAACCACACACTCATTCTGATTCGGTAAACATAGTACGGGTTAGACCATACTTTGCCATTTTGTCGTATAAGGTTTTACGAGGTAATTGCAACAGCGCCATGGCTTCTTTGATACTGCCTTGTGATTGAGAGAGAGCCTCTTCAATTAATGATTGCTCAAAATAACTCACTTTTTCTTGTAAACTCAATGACTCATCAGTTTGAGAGACTTGCTCTAAATCTTTTAAGGCCAATGCCTTACCCAACAAAACTGTTCTTTCAGCATGGTTTCTAAGCTCTCGCACATTACCCGGCCAAGGCTTTTCTCTGAGTAGCAAGGCTTGCTCGGGTGTAATAGGTTCAAATGTCTTATGAAAACGGGTCGCTGCAATGGAGCAAAAATGCTTATACAACAGAGGAATATCTGCTTTTCTTTCACGCAATGCAGGAATGGGCACTTTAAGTAAATTCAAACGGTAATAAAGGTCAGCTCTAAATTGCTGCGCATCAACCAAGTTTTGTAGGTCCACTTTAGTTGCTGCAATCACTCTGACATCTAAATCAATCGAGGTGTTTTCACCAACAGGTGTGACTTTACGCTCTTCTAAAACCCGTAATAACTTAACTTGTAAGCTAGGCGACATAGCTTCAATTTCATCTAGAAATACGGTGCCGCCCTGCGCATATTCAAACTTACCAATACGCGAACTATGTGCCCCTGTGTAGGCACCACTTTTTGCACCAAACAATTCACTTTCAATCAACTCTTCAGGAATGGCACCACAGTTAATGGCCACAAAATTATGTTTACTGCGGTTACTATGCTCATGAAGGTAACGTGCCACCAGCTCCTTACCTGTGCCAGTTTCTCCCTCAATTAAAACATCAGCTGGGGTATCTAACACCGCATCGAGCAGTTGCAGCATATCTTGCATGACTTGAGTTTGACCTAAAATTCGCACCCCAGGCCCCGAATGTTGTTTCACACTTTGCTTAAGCTCTCGGTTTTCAAGCACCAAAGCGCGCTTTTCAGAGGCTCTGGCTATGCAATCTAACAGCTTATCGGTAATTGGTTTTTCAAATAAGTCATAGGCACCAAGGTGCATGGCTTTAACCGCAATGTTCACATCCGCAAAACCCGTTAAGAAAATAACCGGTAACTCGCTGTCGAATTGCTTAATTTGTTCTATAAATTCAAGGCCGTTGAGTTTAGGCATATTGATGTCACTTAACACCACTCCATTAAAACGGCGGCTTAATTTGCTCAACGCGGCATTGGCATCGCCATAGCAAAACACCTCATAGCCTTCTAATTCTAGTAGTTGCTTTAAGGCATCACGAATGCTCTTTTCATCATCAATAACAATGACGCTGGAATGACTCATTTAAATTCTCTTCTCATTAGAAAGTGGGTCTGAACCGATTGATGTTCGCAGTGTTAGGATAAAACTCGCGCCGAGATCAGAATTATTTTCAGCACTCAGTTCACCTTTGAAGGAGTGTATAATTTGTTTAGAAATAGATAAACCTAAGCCCAAACCATTACCCGACTTAGTGGTAAAGAAAGGCTCAAAAATACTTTCAAGAGTATGTGACTCAATACCTATCCCGGTATCAGAAATCTTTATTGATGATTTACCTTCATCAATTCGGTTAGTGATTGTCAGTTTTCTAGTTTGAACTTTTTGCATCGCATGGCATGCATTAGAAAGGAGGTTCACAAAAACTTGCTCGCATAAAATTGGGTCAACCCAGACTTCTATCTCGTCTAACTCATTATTTAACTCGATATTATACTTTTTAAGCTCAGGACCAATGATAATTAACGCATTAGAAAATAAGTCTTTAAGTTTGTGTAGTGCCAAATTTGGCTTTTGTGATTTACTAAAATGCTTCAATTGGGCAACGATTGTATGAGTTCGTTTGATTAAGTCTTCAATCAGTATTAAGTTTTCTTGTACTTTTTCGTACTGACCTTTCAATAGCAGTCGTTTACTACTCGTTAAATAAGCACTCATGGCTGTAAGTGGTTGACTTATCTCATGGTTAATTCCGGCGCTGAGTTGACCGATAGTGGCCAGTTTTGCAGTGCGTAATAAGGCTTGCTGTGTTTCTAGTAGCTGCTCAGAGCGGGCGTTAATTTGCGCTTCCAAACTTCTTTGAGTAAAGAGTAACTGCTTGTAGCCTGCCAGCTTGACCAAAATTACTTCAAGAATAATAAATAACGCCAGTAATAAAACTGAACTCAGTGCTAAACGGCTCCATTGATTGGCTGTCACATCATCAATTGCAGAAAGTAAATACAGTGACGCATCCAGTGAATTAAGTGACTTTTTGGCAAACACAAAATTTTTAGCTAAACGCCCTTCTGTTGAAATTTGTAACCGCTCTGCTTGCTCATCAAAACGCCAGAGCTGAGTGTTAATCTCACGTCCTGAGAACTGCCGTGATGCATCAAATTCATCTATGTCAGTTTGACTCAGTGGTTTAGTTGAAATTAAACGCCATTTTTCTTGATCGGACATCAAAACAATGCCTGAGCTGTCCATTAAAATAAAACTATGCTGCTGACCTGTATCCAAACTGTCTCGAACATCTTCAAAATGACTGGCATTTACCTTAACAACAATGACACCTTTGACTTCGCCTTGCTGTTCTATTGCCTGAGAAATATAAATGCCCCGAGCACCAGACCTTAAACCAACAGCAAAATCTATCGCGTTTCCGTTTTCAACCGCTTCATAAAAATACTGTCGAAATGCAAAGTTGCTTCCAATATAACTATGGGATGCTTGCCAGTTACTACTTGCAGTAACCCAGCCTTGCTCATTCAACACATAGACATCTGATGCGCCACTAGCAATTTGAATGTCTGCAAGGTATTCATTAAGTGGTTTTAAGTCATGTGTTGTATCTTCATCGAGCAAATTCAACATGTGCGTATTTTGTCGCACTAGATTTGGAATTGAAGTAAAGCGCGCAAGTTCAGAGGTGAAATATTGATGAAGTTTTTCTAGATTCTCAGTACTGTTTTGACGAGTTTGTTTGAGATCGTATTGTACGCCAACATGATAGATGGCGCACAAACCGATAATTAAACATAAAAAGTAAACACAAAGTTTGGTCGATAGTTTTTGCTGCAAAAGTCTGCCTGTTTTAGTAACCAAATACCCAAGAGCCGAGTGTCATAGTTAACAAGGTTATGAGTAAGACTGCAATGATATTCATCATAAAACCAGCTTTGACCATATCTTTTATTTTTATCTCACCAGATCCGAACACAATTGCATTTGGCGGTGTTGCAACAGGCATCATAAATGCGCAGCTCGCAGCGATTGCAGCAGGAATTACCCAAATCAATGGCGTACCTGCGATTTGCTCTGCAACAGGGCCCAGTAAAGGCAAAAAGCCAGCGGCTGTAGCAGTATTAGATGTTATCTCAGTTAAAAAACAAATTAACGTCGCGACCACTAACACACCTAAAATAAGGGGGATAGTAGATGCCCCTGCCAGCATATCCGCAATATATTGCGCCAGACCAGAACTTTTAATTTGAGCGGCAAGCGCAAGGCCACCGCCGAACAACAATAAAATCCCCCAAGGTACAGCTTGGGCTGCATCCCAGTCCATCACCTTGGTTTTATTATCTTTTTTGGCAGGCAAAACAAAAAGCAATAACGCCGCTATGATGGCAATACCGGTATCTGTGATATTTAACCCTGTCCAACTTGCTAAATAAGGCCTTAATACCCAGCTCATAGCAGCAAAAACGAACACAAACAGAACGTTTTTCTCGGCGAGTGTCATGCTACCCAGTTCATCTACTTGTTTTTGAAAAAGTGTGTTTAACTGAGCGTTATTGCCCACTTGTTTTACGCTAAAAGCAAATCGAGTCAGCCAAAACCAGCAAATAATAATCATGGTAAAGACGAATGGCACGGCGAACATCATCCACTGAGCAAAACCAATTTTGATTTGATGGTTTTCCCACAAATAAGCTGCCATCAGTGCATTAGGCGCAGTCCCAATGATGGTTCCCACTCCTCCGATACTGGCGCTATAAGCAATCGCCAGTAACAGTGCCTTACCATAATTGTCACAACTACTATTGTTTTCTCGTAAAACATAAATAACTGACAAGGCTATCGGCAACATCATTAAGGTTGTTGCGGTATTATTGATCCACATTGATAAAAAGCCACTGACCATCATCATGGCTAAAATCTGGAATTTTGGATTATTACCACTTTTTAGCATGGTGATGAGTGCAATTCTTTTGTGTAAGTGCCACTTTTCCATCGCAATAGAAATTAAAAAACCGCCTAAAAATAGAAAAATAAGCGGATGAGAGTACACACTCGTCACAGATTTTATATCGTTAATACCCGCCAATGGCACTGCAATGATGGGCACTAATGAGGTCACAGGAATAGGCACAACCTCACTCACCCACCACACACCCAACCACAGTGCTAAACCTGCGGTTTTCCAAGCGACCTCAGGCATACCAGATGGCGTATCAATTAAAAAGGTTGATAAGAAAATGGCTGGTCCGAGTAATAAATAAAAATAGTGGAAAAGTGTTTTATTGTTATCTGAAATCATATCCGTACATTACTTTATTATTTTCGTTGTTTTGGCTTCTGCCGTTTGTATTGAAAGTAACCACAAGAGGTAAATTTACTATTCAGAGCGCAGATTACTTCGTAATTAAGGAGTGAGTATGAATGAGCGGGTTTTGAACGACAAGATGCAACTCAAAAAAAGAGGTCTCCAAAAGAGAAAATGCGCTTTCAGTCGTTAATAACTGAAAACGCATCAAATTTTACCTGTGCTTAAAATGAAATTTGCCAGCGGTTTAATTTAAGTCATAAAGCTGATCAAATGATTATCCCACTTAATATCATGGTGATTAATCGCACTTAGCGCTTTGTCCACTCCAACCAAATTACCTCGGCCCGTTGTTGCAATAAATGTACGTTTGTTACTTGCAACGCCAGCAGTATCATCAAGCATTGATAAAGACTTTAATTTTCCCGTGCTTCTATCCCAAATACTCACAACGCCCCCTCGAGGAGAAGTGACAGCCAGTTCATTTTGATCATTGACTGTAAGGCTTGCGATATATTGTTTAAAACGCATCCATTCTTTTTCGCTTGCTTGCATCGGCTGGATCTGCTCACCGATCCTATGACCATAAATAAGCGGGTTCACTTGGTATACAGCGCCTTGGTACTGACAACCAAAGTAAACGGTATCATCATTAGCCACGCACAAGTGTCTAATACTTAAATGCTTGTCGCGTAGCTGGTGCTTAGCAACAAGTTCACCATTTAGTGTATTTATATAACTTAAGTTCGGTTGCATGGTGTCTAGGTTTAGCTTTTCTCTCGATTTAGCAGGATGAGTATGAATGCCGCCATTAGCAATCACCAAAGTTTGATTATCACTTAACATCGCAAGTTGATGGGGTCCAACTCCGTGACTTGAAAACTGCCGAACAATAGAAAAGTGTTTGGTATCTCGAACGGTGATTAAACCTTCTCGCTCTGTCATATGTTCATCAAAGTAGTTTTCTGTAGTGAACAATAAACTTTCATCAGCATTTAATTCACCATGACCAAAAAAGTGATGCTTAGGCTGGGCGTCAATTTCTTTAACCACCAACTTCGATGCGACATCAATAACGTGCAACTTGACGCCGGGTCTTCGAGCAAATGCGATTATTCGATTTTGCGATTGAATATACGCTAAATCGTGAGCACGCTCAGAGATCTCAACGCGACCATGTAAATGACCTTGCTCGTCAAACCAACCAACATAATGTCGGTTTGCTTTATCTGTAAACGCACTCGCAAACAAGGTTTTCGCCGATACAGAACACGCCGACAGCCATGGCATTAAAGACGAACATGCGCTTAATGCTATCGCGCCTTTTATAAAACTACGTCGATTCATAACGTCACTCTATTAATCACCATCGTTGGTGTTAAAACCGGGTGCTAAGTCGGTTACTTGAACAAAATCAGATGCCATTATTGCTCGAAGTTCAGAAATCGAAGTACTAACTTCGTTGAGCTTTACTCTACCAGTTTCAGTAGTGATTAAATTAGCCAAAGTTTCATTTTCAATAAGACCAAGTGCTGCATGAACAGCTTTAAAGTGCAAAGAAATTTCATCTTTAACATCTTCTCGGTCATGTACTTCAACTAATAAATCATCGAAGCCAAACTCTGTCGCACCATTAAACTGTTGTTCTAAAGCAGTTATATTGGTTTGTATATTTTTAACTGAAACATGTGCAAAAGCGCTTTCTAATCGTTCAGGGTTACCAGGTAAAATTTCACCTAACGGTGATTTAATTTTTTCGTCATTTATAAGTTCTAGGTATTCAAACCAAAAGGTTAAGTACTTTTCGATAGCGCCTTTATGGCCGCTAAAACTTCCTGTACCAGCCTTGAATTGTTCGCCATACTCACCTTGCCACTTTGTAACTACTTCATCCATCAGTGTTACTGTGTTATTTGCAATCACATTTAAATATGCACAGCGTTGGCCTTGGTTTTGAGATGAAAGAAATGCATTAGCTTCATCTTGATTAAAGACAACATATTCAAATGCAGGCAACCCTTGAAGTTGATGCTTTGAACTGGGAAAACCATTTTCAAATGTTTCACCTTCAGTAAGAATAGATTCAACATCGTTAGCTATTTTAGTTGCTTCAATTGGCATATACTGAATTTGTGAGTAAATATAAGTGTCTGATATAGGACCAAACTTAATGGTTCGCGCTACCTGCCATGCACTATTGGTTTTGTTCCAAGCTATTTGCAAGTTCGTTAAGTCTGCTTCTGTAAACTCCGACTTCTTACACACTTCACTTGTTGTATTTTGAAGGGCTTCGCTTTCGGTCAGCATAAGTTGATAACTCGGTAAGATAACATCATCTACTAATACTGATGTTATTTTTTCAAGTGCTTGTGTTTCAGTTAATTTACTGGAGTTATCTGTTGATCCATTTCCTTGATCTGTTGTTGGCGATGTCGTAGGTGTTTTCTTGTCAGAGCCGCCGCCACCACAACTTGATAATAAAAGGCTTAGCACGACTGCAATTGTTGTAGGTATTAAAGTGTTGATTATTTTCATTATTTATCCGAATTAAATTTGTTTTAAGAAGTACAACAATGCTGCTCGTTGCTGCTTCGTTAGTGATTTGAATTTTTGTTGATGCGGCTGAGCTTCTCCGCCATGCCAAAGCACCGCTTCTTCAATTGTGCGAGCACGACCATCGTGTAAAAATGCAGAAAAACCCTGAACTCTATGCTGTAAACCTATCCCCCAAAGAGGCGGGGTTCGCCATTCACTTCCTGATGCAAGGTTTTCAACTCCTTTATCTGCCAGACCCTCGCCCATATCGTGTAAGGCTAAATCGGTATAAGGCCAGATAGTTTGCCCTGCTAACGCTTTTACCTGGTAAGAAGTATCTGTGGTAAAACTGGGGGTATGACATTGCTGGCACTGCAATTTGTAAAATAGAGTTTGCCCTTGCTTTGACTTACTACTTTGTAAATCTCTAGCAGGTGGAGGAGCAATCAGTTGGCTCATATACACAGTTAAATCATGCAGTTTTTCTGGAATGTCTAGCACATGTTCAGGGTCGACACTTCCAGCTTGTTTACAAGCAACTTGGTGAACTAAACAGGTTTCATCCTTAAAGATAGGGTTAGTAATACCAATATCATTAACAAACGCGCCTGCGACTTGTTGTTCTAGTGTGCTATGTAAACCCTTAAAGCCAAACCGACCAATGCGCTTTTTACCACTTACCGCATCTATAACTTGGTTATATTTACCACTAATACCGTCTTTATTAGCGTCGTTAATATCTTCAAGGTTAAGTAAATCTTTCTCCTGAATTGCATCTAATAAGCCCATACCATATACAGCTGGTGCGTAGCGGGCAGACAGATAAGTGCCTTTATCAAGTGGTCCGTAGGCGAGATTTTCAATTTCGTAACGAGGCTTTCTTAGCGTATAAGTTTCACCGTCAGCGAAGTGCCCTGTTATTTCTTCATAAAATACGCGTACTTGTGCTTCACCTTGAACAGGCTTAGTAAGCTTCTCATGAGACAAACGAATTGCCAGAGGCTGAAGTTGCCCGCCATATCTGCTATCTCCTTTGCTTGCATTTGCCTGTAAAAACCTAAACAGCAATGCAGGCTCTGCTATCTCTCCATGTTTTGACGGCCTGCCTCGTCCACCATCGGCATGGCAAGTTTTGCATGAGCGCGCGTTAAACAGCGGCCCGAGCCCATCTCTGTCTCTGGTAATTGAGGGTGAAGCAACCCAGGGGTCTCGAAAAAATGAAAAGCCATCCCAAAAATCCAACTGCTCCATGCGCGGTATATTTTTGGCGGGTTCAACAAAAGAGCGATAATTCAATCGCCCTGTTGCATCGCCGCCAGGCTTAGCCGCTTGCTCGTTTGATGCTGATGTATTTACAGGCATAGACAAACAAATAATAGTGGCAGCAATCAAACTGCTTTTTTGTAGATTTATCATCATAGTGAATTCAAGAAAGCCAATAGCGCATCACGTGCTGGTTTGTCCATTTTTAAATAAGCTTGCTTTGCTGATTCGGCTTCACCGCCATGCCAAAGGATCGCTTCAGATAAGGTGCGTGCACGGCCATCATGTAAAAATGTTGCTTTTGGCGTCACCGTTTGTACTAAACCCAATCCCCATAAAGCTGGCGTTTTCCACTCAGTGCCAGATGCATCGCCTTCAGGGCGGCCGTCAGCAAGGCCCTCACAGCGCTGCACGTAATAACAACTTTCACCGCCATTACAAGCTTCACCACTAGCCAGTTCACGTGTTACTTTACAGCTGCCGCCCATGTCATGGAGAAGTAAATCGGTATAAGGATAAATAACCAAACCTTCTAAAGACTCAATGTTAGTTCTAGATTCAGGGGTAACTGTTACAAGATCTACATCACCAAGCAAGCTCCCTTTCGCCTCACCCGTTTTGTGTCTAGGCACATGACAACTATGGCAATTTGCCGCAAAAAACTGGCTTCTACCTTTTAATACATCGTCATTCCAAAGGTTATTCTCAGTATCAAAACCACGGCGATTTGGTACTGTTAATGTGCGGTTATAAAATTCGACTTGTGCTAAATCGACGTTATTTAAATCAACACCATCATGGTGCTTGTTTTGTTCTTTTTCAGCTTGAGCAAGGCACGCAGTTTGAACTTCAGTACAAGGCTCGCCTATTGCAACCGTATTCGTTACGCCCATATCACCTCGGTATGCACCAGAAATTTGCTGTAATACTGATGCTGTTACCGCTTTTTGACCGAAACGTGCAAGCATCTTTTCATTATTGATCGGGTGAGATGTAAAGGCTGCTTTACCAGATATACCATCATTGTTTGTATCATCTGGATCGGCATAAGCTAAAATACTTTGTGCTGGAATACTTTCTAATAAACCTGAGCCATAAACATGGGGAGATACGCGGGCAGAAAACTGCACATCTTGATCAAACTCACCATAAGCAAGGTCCTTTACTTTATAAATCGGTTTTCTTAAAGAATAACTTTCACCATCTGCGAATTGACCCGTTACTTCTTCATATTCGACCCAAGTGTATGCCTCGCCATAAGCTAGACCTTCTTCTATTGCTCCATTGTGTTTTGCTAACACATCCGTTTGACCATCTATGGTCCCAAAAACTTGAATTTGATCGCCATAAACTGGGTCAACATTGCCTTTACTATCACCGACTCTCAGGAACATGCTGATCATTGGCTCATTGGCAGATTTAGGCACAACGCCTCTACCATCTTTGATATGACACCCTTGGCAAGTTGTGTTATTGAAAATAGGACCTTGACCATCATGGTTAGAGCGAAAAACATGGTCACCCGCTTTGAATACGGCATCCAGTCTTGGCGTATCAACAATTGTAGGCAGCGCTTGGCTAAATGCATCTTCATTGAACGTATTAACCGATGCTTCCCCTGCTGCTAAGTGCTCAAACTCGTCAGGTGTATCTTTGAGTAAAACCGGTAGGCCATCATTTAAGGTAAGATCAGTAAAAGCCAGATTCTCTTTACTGCCTTGATTACCCTCGGAAGTATTATCGCCGTTATTGTTTGAATTTGTTGGAGTGTCTGTATCTTGTGTGTTAGTTCCGCCACCACAGCCTTGAAGAGAAATAAGCGCGATGATTAAAGCTAACATTGATTTTTTATTATTCATTCAGTGCCCCTGAACTGCTTACTACTGTAACCAGAAACTGAAAAGGCCGGCACAAAGGCCAGCCATATTAAATTAGATATCTTCTTCTGTATCTTGTTTTAAGTCTTCAGCTGAAACGCCAAGCTCATCAATGGCTTTTTGGATCAGATCTGTTTGTGTCGCAAGTGCTGAGATAGTCGCATACACTTCTTTTTTACGGTCTTCATTTTGAATTTGAACGTCAAAAGACACACCTAGCTTGGCATTCGTATCAATTACAGAGGCACTTGCCATTGACGCTTCAAAGGCAGCTCGTAGCTCGTTTGCAAGCTCAGGTTTACCCTCTTTTACTAATAGGTCATGGATACTTGCGCCTACTAACTCTTCACCATTAATGCGTGTGTATTTGCCTAAATAGTGGTTTTGAACACCTTTGGCATTTAGGTAGATATCACGGTGTGTGTTATCTGAAAAACACGAGTGCTCATCTTCTTGGCTATCGGTGCGAACAGCAATACTCATACGTTCACCTGCAAGCTCACCGAAACTCAAACGCCCCATACTCTCAAGCATTGCACCTAAGTTTTTCTTTGCATTTTCAGGTTTTACATACTCTAAATAATGGAAGCCTGTGCCAGGAGTCCACGCTTCAGTCACTGCTTGCAGGTCATCAACTAATAACTCAGCGGCTACTTTTAAGTATTGACCACGACGTGCACAAATTGCGTCAATTGCACCTTGCTCGCCAGATGTACAAGTTGCACCATCTGAATCTGTCGGCATATTGTCAACCGTATAAAAGTCAGAAGCTTTACGGTGACCAGCGGTGTAATCACGCGTTGATGTATAGGTAAGATCTTGGTTTAAATCTTGACCCCACAGTAAGAATTCAATGGCGTGATATCCTGACGTTACATTGGCTTCTTCACCGTCTAATTCAAATTTATCTTGTAATAGCTGCTTTGTAATTTCTGGGAAGTTTTCTTGATCTGAAATGATGTTACCACCGGCTTGATAAACCGCAGCATTTCCACGTGCCTGATGACCGTCCATATCAATCGTGTAGTCGATTAACGCTTCAGCTAAAGGCCAAGCATTAATTGCGCCTTCTGGGCCTTCACCATCAACTAATGCCGGTTCTCCATCAACTTCTGTTAGCGCATCAATTGGGCCTTCACGGAAACGATAAACTTCAGTTTGACCATATGGTTCACGTGCAAAAAGCCAAGCTTGTTTTGCAGCAGTGAAGTTTGCTTCTGTCGGATCAGCAACAAATTCATCAATCGCTTTTTGCATTGTCTTTGCTGCAATCAGAGAGTCTGCAAAAACAGCATATGCATGCTGAGCATTTGTTTTCACAACATCTTCAGCTGTTACATAATTAGCAACACCATTTTGCCCTGCAACACCTTGCTCACCTTGTGGACCAGCCACACCATCTTTACCATCGTCACCATTACACGCCGATAATACCGCTGTACAAACTAGTGTAAGTGCAAATTTCTTAAAGTTTTTCACTCTTATCCCTTTAATTATCAGTTTATAGTTTATTATTCAGCAAATATTAACGAACCAAATAAATGCATTCAAGAATTATTTTCATTTGCATTATTTGTAGTGTTTGTTTTTGATGTAGATCAAGTGAAGATAAGTAAGTTTGATTTTACTTCTCTATTGAATAATCAAAACGAAAGTATTTTGTAAAAACCAGAGCGTCTCCAAATTGAGAATTGTATGTATAGGGGTTATTTACCAATAACATTGCAAAATTGGCTACATATATATCATCAAGGCTGTATTTAGATAATCGGTTGATTAAAATGCTTGCTTTTAAACCTATCCTCAATAATACGCAATCTTTTGGAGGGACTATGACTAACGCTAGCTTCGTTGAAAAATTTCTTATTTAGAACAGATTAATAATTGAATTTTCGTCGTACTCAAAACAAGTTTTCTTTGCCTCAAAATAGGTCACTTCATTAAAAGGGTTGGTATTAAAACAAGAAAAGAAGTGTTATGTAATTTTAAATAGAAAAAGCACCAATACCTAAAGATACAGGTGCTTTCTTAAAGAGGTGTTACTTAGAAAGTTAAACGATATTGCAATAATAATTTTCTTGATTGAGTAGGCACTATCCCATCAGTCATTCTTGGTTCAAAAACTTTGTATTGCTTATCAAGTAAATTCTGAGCCTTAATTATAATTGAGCTGTCATTGTCTATACTAAAGCTTGCTGTTAGACCTAATAAAAAGTAGTCCGATTGTTTGAAATCTTGTGAGACGCTTAAGTCAGGAGATGCAACAAATACTTTATCACGCCAGATTGTATTTACACTAAGTTGAATCATATCAAACTGGTGGGTGATAGCAGCGGCAGCAAATCGCTTGAAACTTGGGTTGATTGGTTCATCAAAAAGTTGGGTAAAACCTGCTTCAAACCAAGTATTTTCAGTTAAGTTAAAGTTACTATTGACTTCAACCCCTTGCATACTTGTTTCAAATACATTATCAAAAGTAAAGCGAGTTTGTGCCTGATCTGTAGCTACTAAATTAATGAAATCTTTCAACTCATTATTGAAGAAAACAACATCCATTTGCCAAGTCTGATTTTCAGTATGCCACACTAACTCCGTCGTTTTCACATACTCTGACTTTAAATCAGGATTGCCGACAGTTACATCATCATTTGAATAAAGCTCATTACTCACTGGTGTCCTAAAAGACTCACCATATTGTAATTTTAAAGTATGATTTTCATTTAAATCATAAATAAAGGCAAATCTAGGTGAAAGTTTGCTGTCAATATCTTTAACTTCATCAAATCGTGCACCAATGAACATGGTCAATTTGTCAGTCGCTATGTATTTGCCTTGAGCATATAATGCATAAGAATCAAAAGAGGAAAGTAAGTCATTAAAAGGTGGGTGAGAATCAATGGTTCTGGTTTCACCTAAATAATATTGGTTTTCGACAACTGTATTACCAGTTTGATAATCATAATAGCTACTGATAACACCTGCTTTGAATTGTTCCTCTTCTGAATATTCCGCGCCAAAATTGACTTGTAAGAATTCAGTAAATTGATAACTACCATCTAATTTTAATGCAAGATCCTTGGTTGACCATGCTGGACCAACAAAAAAGTCTCCTATTAAATCTGTGGCTTCAGCTGAAGCAATTAACCCCTTACTTTCAATCTCATGCCTAATAAAGTCAAATGATGTAGATAATTGCCATTCTTCATTGTTAGACCATTCATAGATAGCATGTAAAGCTGTATTTTCACTCCGATGATGGTTACCTTTAGATGCACCAGCCAAGTTTATAAACTCATCTAACTGAGTGGTATTTTTTCTGACATTAATATTTAGACTTCGCCATTTTGCGCCTATCTCCAGAAAATAAGATTCTAATGGGTCTTTTACACCAAATGAGTAGGTTTCACCATCGCGTTTATTCACAGAAAAATTACTATAGATTTTAAAATCGTCACTCAACTGTTTGTTAAATGACAGGCCAGCTTGAAGCTCGCCATGCTCACCAATTGAGGCACTTAACTGGCTTCGATCAGTAGTAGTTACAACATTCATAACTCCTAAAAAGGCATTACTACCATATAATGCTGAGCCCGGGCCTCGAATAAACTCTACACGCTCTATTAGTTCAACAGGTATAAAAGGCATATACACAGAAGCTTTGCCAAAAGAAGGATCATTTAATCTTTGCCCGTTAATCATTACGAGTACATTACCACTGTCTAAATAAATCCCCCGTGTGTGCTCTTTAGGCACTGCGCCAACCCAATCACCTCGGGTAGATTGAAAGCCTGGTACGAAATTCATTAATTCGTAAGCATTTGAAACACCGAGTAATGCAATGTGCTGCTGATTAAAAACGGTAATACTTGATGGTACTGATGAGCGAGTTTCGGAAGTTTTAGTAGCAAGAGATATGTTGACGTCTAAAAGTTGCTCAAATGATAAGTCAAAAAGATCTTCATCGCCCTCGATATTCGATAATGCAACACCAGAGTACATGATCGAAAGCAAAGAAATCGTAGGTGTTATTATTTTCATAGCTTGGCTCATTATTTCAGCGATAGAGCAGCTAGATGCAATTCCATGCACAGCCTATTTACATAGTTTTAATAATACTAATGTTAACAGACTGTGCAAGTTTTATATTTCTATTTTGAGAACATTATGCTGGTTGAGCACGTTTTTCTTTAAAGTATTTGTATAAACCGATTAATGATGCGGCTATCCAAAATAATTCAATAACGAAACTAGCTAAGTTGAAGTTATAACAAAGACTTATCAAGAGTAAAATTGCACCAGAAAGGTTCATCAAGTTATAGACAATACCTGTTGGTTTAGCTTTACCCAATTGAAGCATAAAAAAAGCGCCAACCACTAGCGCCGTTCCTGTCATCCCAATGACATCAAAAAGAATATCAATCACGTTTTGTATCCACTATCAATTGCTCTTACTTTTATGACGTATTTAAAGCAATATAAGATTAGTTAACCCGAATATACTGGCCCTTTCCATGGGAAGGGTTACTTTCACTCATTGAAACAGCAAAACGTGTGTAAGTTATATTAGGCATGGCATTGAAAACAGGCCAAATGTCCTTATGCAGTGTTGATAAACTACTACTTAAAATTACATATATAAATATTGATGCTGTAAATTCAACCAGTAACACTCAATATCGTCGCCATTAAAACAAATTGAATTGTATGATATCCACCATTAACGAGGAATAAGCTTAATGGCCTTTGTTCAAAAATATATGAAATCCCAAGTGAACTGGCTGCAATGCCTAAGCCCAACGCACTGCCAATTGTAACGGATTGAGACATATTGGGATCTGGGCCTAAAATGACCGCTAATACAAATGCTGCAATCAAAGAGAGAATAAAGGCCAATCCGTAAATCAACTTAGGATCGCTTTTTTGTAAATCTAGTTCAGTTAAGCCACAGCCTTCAAGCCAAGTTTTACCAAATAAAATTGGCGAATACCAAAGACCACCTAACATAAAAGAAGATAGAGCGGCAAGTAAAATTGCCCAATAATTAAGTTCTGCCAACTGCATAATAATGAAGCATCAAACCATTCGTAAATTCAAATTTAGTTAATAAACCTCAAACTGGCAATTATTGACTATTTTTGAACGGGCTTTTTCTGTAATTTTCGTTGTAACGTTCTACGGTGCATGTTTAATTGTCTTGCAGTTTCTGAAACATTGCCATGATTAGCCTTCAGAACTTGCTGTATATGCTCCCACTCCAGCCTTTCAGCAGACATCCTAGAGTCCGCCTCTAAATGAGCCTTTTGAACATCTTTTGTGCCAATAAGGGTTTGAACTATCAGTAAAGTATCAGCAGGTTTTGTTAAATAATCATCTGCACCTAACTTAACCGCCTCAACTGCAGTAGCAATACTTGCAAAGCCCGTTAATAAAACAAGTTTAATACTTGCCTTAAACGACTTAATTGATTCAATAAAATGTAACCCTGATTTTGTTTGTAGTTTCATATCCAACAGAACAAAGTCAGGATCTATACTTTCCACTGAATACAATACATTTTCTTCGTTGTTTTCAATATGGCAGTCGAAACCATGTTTTTGAAGTCGTCTAGCCAATGTTCTTGCAAAAGCTTCGTCATCTTCAATAATAAGTAACTTCATAATTTATTTTCTTTAATTGGCAGAGAAATGGTCGTCTTCGCACCATACTGATATTGATTTTCTAATTGAATTGCACCTTTCAAACGCTCTATCGATGCATGTGATAGTACCAATGCCATACCAAGACCTGACTCACTCTTCACAATGGTGTGACCAAGGCGCTCCATTTTTTTAGGATCGATACCTGGGCCATGATCTGTAATGGAAAGCACCCAAGTGCCTTTTTCAATTTTACTCTTTATAATAATTTCTTTTGAATTGGTTTTATTATTTGCCTGTGCAGCGTTTGAAAGTACATTCAACAAGGCAGGGATCAACATAGGATCATCACTCACATCGGCATCAGCAACGTCATCCATTGTCAAATTTTGCTCTGGAAATTGTAAAGCCATCAAAGTCTCTAATTCTTCAAGTATAGAGGCTGTACTCTGAACACCGAAGCTATCTGATGATTTAAACCTTTCAGTTTGAGCTCGAAATAATTCAAGTTGCTCTTTACAAATATTTATAGCTTTGCCCATATCCTCCAAGGCTGGATGTTCAGGGTAATCTTCCTTTAACTCTTCGAATAATAAATTAATATTACCAAGAGGAGTTGCCAACTGATGAGTTGCCTGAGCAGCTGCACTTCCAAGTGCTATGAGCTGTTCATTTTTAAGCTGCTTCTCTCTTACTTTTGCCAAAGACTGCTCTTTTGTTCGTAATTGTTTAGCCATTGCCATGACCACCATCACAACAATAAAGACACTCAAAACAAAGTTTGCCCACATACCTTTAAAATGGAGCTCCATGTCCATATGGTGCATGTGATTGCCGCCCATAGTAGCAAAAAGGTAGCCATATGCGATCAATGAAGATAACGATATAATCAAAACAAACTGACTAGGTAAAGTGACTGCTGCAATCACAATAGGAATTATCAGCATGGATACAAAAGCGTTACTCGCCCCTCCTGACAAGCTCAATAATATCGTCATGAAAATAACATCAGCTAACAGTTGAAGCATCATACCTGATGGAGCAGCTTCGCTAGTTTTTCTGTAGGCCAGTACGCTGAACAATTGAAAGCAAGACTCAAATGCAATCACGATTAAAACAGGTAAAAGCTCTATAGATTTGTCAAACCAAAATGCAGAGGCTAGTACTAACAGAAGTTGGATCAAAATAGCAATAGTACGCAGTAATAACAAACGACCAATGGCTGATTGCGGTGAAAAACTGATCATTCAACATGCTCATAGATAATTTGAACGATACTTTAACGGACTCAGAGAAGTGGGTAAAACTAAACCTGACTTTAGTTGATATAAAACAATCTAAACTATACTAAAAACGCTAATTTATTCTATTCATCAAAACTTAAAGCGAATTCAGGGCATGGGGTCCCCTGATGAAAAAGCAATTGCCAACCAGACTCTGTCTTTGTCCAAATAGACATTCGAATTGAGAAATTTAAAGCATGTTGGACATTCATTCTATAAGCTGCATGATACGTCAGTTGAGCTAGCGACTCTGTGAGTACTTGTCCTCTAAAATCTTGATTATAAATTTGTGGGATTTTTTCAAGTGGTAACCTACCAAGTACATGCTGTTTGTTAAACATCAAACCATTGGCTGAGATTTCATAAAAATCACTATGCAGCAAATTACTTATTTGGTTTTTTGAAGACCTTACAACAGGATCTAGTAACAGCCTCTCTAATTCAATAAGGTGGCTTAATAACGTAGTTGTCATTTTTTTTGGCATAAACATCCCAAATTCAAAGACTTTAATCTAAGCTTAGACTACTTCTCCACGCTACATAAAATATCGTTGACTAGAATTACAAAAAGAAGTTTGTTATAAACCCCGTCTGGTCAGATGAGATAAGAAACTATGCAATACGCCAAAATTATTGGCTGGGGTAAATGTACACCACCAGCAACACTTTCAAACGAAGATATAAGCACAGTAGTCGACACCACAGATGAGTGGATTTCAACTCGCACAGGCATAAAATCGAGAAGAGTCAGTCATGTTGGTACTGGTGAATTAGCGACTGTTGCAGCTAAACGTGCATTGGATTGTGCAGGTATTGCAGGAGAAGACATTGACCTAGTATTACTTGCCACGTGCACCCCGTCTACACTTGTTGCAAATACAGCGTCATATGTTCAGCAGCAAATCGGTGCAACTGGTGCAGCTGCATGTGATGTCAATGCTGCTTGTTCTGGCTTCTTATATGCATTACAAAATGCAACAGCACAAATTCGCGCTGGTATGGTAAAGCGCGCAGTTGTTATTGCAGCTGAGAGAATGCTTTGGCATGTTAACTGGGCAAAACGTGACAGTGCCGTTTTATTTGGTGACGGTGCAGGTGCAGTTGTGCTTGAAGCATCAAGTGAAGAATCTGGCTTGTTAGCAACAAAAACAGGCTGTGATTCAGAAGACAGAGAAATTCTTCATATCCGAAACTTCGGCACTGACATAGATAAGCATGATTCGTCACAACCTTCTGATATTTTGTTCCAAGGTAAAGACATCTTTAAGCGCGCGGTAAAAGGCATGAGTGAAGCCTGTGATGATGTGCTATCACAAGCTAATTTAGCATTCGAAGACATCGATATGCTTATCCCTCACCAAGCAAATCTAAGAATTATTCAAGCCATAGCCAAACAATTACAGCTTAATGATGACAAAGTGATGGTCAATATCCAGCATTATGGTAACACCTCTGCTGCTACTATCCCAATTGCACTGTGTGAAGCGTTAGAGCAAGGCAAAATAAAACCACATAGTCATATAATGAGTGCAGCATTTGGTGCAGGATTAACTTGGGCTGCAAGTTATATAAAATGGGGCGAGCGCGTTACGCCTATCATTGAAAGTAAAGCTGAGCTGCCAGAGTGTAAACAAACAGGGCTAGAGATAATGGCTGACGCCATCAAGTACTGCCAGTAAGCTATCCTCTGCCCTTATTTGAATGGTAATATTAAATAGTTACATTCAAATAAGGGCAAAACATTGAAAACATTGTTCACTCCACATTCAGAAATTAGCCAATTAGAACCTCAAGCAATTTGGCAATTCTTCGATCAAATTTGTTCTATTCCGCATCCTTCAAAGCACGAAGAAGCACTTGCACAATTCATTATTGAGTGGGCAAAAAGCCAGTCTCTCGAAGTTAAAAGAGATGATACAGGCAACGTATTTATCAAAAAGCCTGCTTACCCTGGCATGGAAAATAAAAAACCGGTTGTGCTTCAAGCCCATATTGATATGGTGCCTCAAAAGAATGACGGTACAGATCACGACTTTGTAACAGACTCGATTAAACCTTACATCGACGGCGAATG
Source organism: Pseudoalteromonas phenolica (assembly GCF_001444405.1). Lineage (NCBI taxonomy): Bacteria > Pseudomonadati > Pseudomonadota > Gammaproteobacteria > Alteromonadales > Pseudoalteromonadaceae > Pseudoalteromonas > Pseudoalteromonas phenolica. The sequence continues at coordinate 856,243 of NZ_CP013188.1, read as the reverse complement.
GGTTACTGCAACTGACACAACTTTAGGTGCTGACAACGGCATAGGTATGGCATCGTGCCTTGCTGTATTGGCTGCTGATGACATTAAACATGGTCCGCTTGAAGTACTTCTAACCATTGATGAAGAAGCGGGTATGACTGGCGCATTCGGTTTAGAAGCTGGCTGGTTAGAAGGCGACATTCTTCTAAATACAGATTCTGAGCAAGAAGGTGAGATTTACATGGGCTGTGCCGGTGGCGTCGATGCAAGTCTCACTTTGCAATTAGAACGTCAAGCAATCAATAAAAATACAACACGTTTAAAACTTGTTCTAAATGGGTTAAGAGGTGGTCACTCTGGCGTAGACATTCATAATGGCCGCGCTAATGCTAATAAACTCCTTGCACGTTTTTTGAAAAATCACACAGCCGACTTAAACGTTCAGTTAGTGGCTTTTAATGGCGGTTCACTAAGAAACGCGATCCCTCGTGAAGCGTATGCTGAAGTGTTAGTTGAAAATGCACAACTAGACGCATTTCATAACTTAATCTGTGAGTTTGAAACACTAACAAAAACCGAATTAAGCGCCATTGAAGCAAACTTATCTTTTAAAGCGCAAACATTTGAAAGTGATACTTTGCCATTAAGCGCAAGTAGCCAAAATACCATCTTATCACTGCTGAATGCCTGTCCAAATGGCGTAGTCAGAATGAGTGATGACATTCAAGGCGTAGTTGAAACATCGTTGAATATGGGTGTCATTGAAACAAATGAAGACAGCATCGAAGTGCTTTGTTTGATCCGCTCTTTAATTGATTCTGGTCGTACTGACGTAGAAGGTACACTTGCGTCTCTAGCAAGCTTAGCTGGCGCAACGATTGAATTCAGTGGAGCATATCCAGGTTGGAAACCAGACCCTGATTCTCAAATTTTGCATACATTCCGTGACGTATATGAAGATATTTATGGCCATAAACCGCATATCATGGTTATTCATGCAGGCCTAGAGTGTGGTCTATTTAAAGAACCATATCCAGAAATGGACATGATTTCATTTGGCCCGACTATCAAGTTCCCTCACTCTCCAGATGAAAAGGTTAACATTGAGTCAGTAGGTTTATATTGGCAACAAATGAAGGCTATCTTAGAGAACATTCCTGCTAAATAATACTTCCTAAAAAAAATGCGAACCCATTGGTTCGCATTTCTATTTTATAAGTTTATCGATGTCTATTTATAGCGTGAAGCTAAATAGTCAAATGTAGCACGGAGCCCTAAGCCTTCACCACCTACTGGGCGACCTGGTAATGGTCTGATGTTATAAGCCATCACATCAAAGTGAAGCCAAGGCGTAGTTGCTGGCTCAACAAACTCTTTAAGATATAACGCTGCTGTAATTGACCCACCAAATGGCGTCGAGCCACAGTTAGCGATGTCTGCAACATCACTCTTAAACAAAGCTTTATATTGATCGAAAAGAGGAAGCTGCCAAACAGGATCTTGGTTTTGTAAACCTTGAGCCATGATGTCACTTGCAATTGCTTGGTCAGTCGAATAAAAACCAGGAAGCTCTGTACCTAATGCAATACGACATGCGCCTGTTAAAGTTGCAAAATCGATAAGCAGATCAGGATTTTCAGTTTGTGCTTCAGCTAATGCATCACATAATACTAGGCGACCTTCAGCATCAGTGTTATCAATCTCAACCGTGATGCCCTTGCGTGTTTTAATCACATCGCCAGGTCTAAAAGCATTTCGAGACACTGCATTTTCAACAGCAGGAACAAGCACACGAAGTCTAACAGGTAGATTTGCAGCCATGATCATTTGCGCAAGACCGATAACATGAGCAGCCCCGCCCATATCTTTCTTCATATTGCGCATACCTGCGGCTGGTTTTAAGTCTAAACCACCAGAGTCGAAACAGACACCTTTACCAACAAGTGTTAGTTTAGGTGCATTCTCGTCACCCCATACTAAATCAAGTAATCTTGGTTTGTTGTCACTTGCACGACCCACCATGTGAATTGTTGGGTAATTTTGCTCTAATAATTCGTCACCAATAATTTGGCTAAACTGACCGTCAAAGCGTGCTGCTAACTCTTCCATAGTTTCAGCAAGGTGTTGAGGCATCATGTCTGCTGCTGGCATGTTAACCAAGTCACGAACCAAATAAATGGCCTCTGCTTGCTGTTTTACTTTATTAAAGGTTTCTTCATTAGTAATCGCGATTTTAGATTCAATAGCTGGCAGAGACTTATAGACGGCAAACTGATAAGCACCTAATACGAAGCTAAGCGCATAACCAAGCAAAGAGTCTTCATTAACATCAAGCGTGTACTGACCCTTAGGTAATTGTTTTGCTAAATCACCGGCATTCCACATATCAGTTACATCAGTAACAGTTACAACAACGAATTCAAGTCCAGTTGCGTTTTGTTTAGGCACCACAATTATGTTGCTATTAGCAGAGCGCGTTGCATCAACATAACTTTTTACAAAGCTTTCTTGCGATGAAAGCCAAGTTTCAAAATTTGATTTTTCAATAAATTTAATCGGTGTACCTGTATCGGCATGAATGATTGGAAGTTGCATATTATTCTCTGTGTTTTTGCGTCTATTTAGAGAATAACAATTTAGCGTAAAGAGATCACTTATTTACGTGATTTAGAAGATTTATTAGATAATGAAAATGAACTTGGTAATACATCAACACCAACCCATTGACCCAACTTAACAATAAGCGGAATAGTGATAGGTGCGAAAGGAAGTACAGCAAATACCCCTAGACCTAACCCTTTAAGAATATCGACAAGCTGCTCATTGGCTACTTTTAGTTCTGATTTATGTGCATCTCCAAAGCTATAACGCTTGTAAATATCTAACATTTCTTTGGTTTCTTGTTTTTCTTGTGCAAGCGCAATTTTCAAAGCGAGCATAGAACGCCTAAGCCTAACCTGCTGCCTTCTTTTGCTAATTCTGGCAACCCTTATTGGTGCTTTGTGTACAACTTTAATTAGGCGCATTACTCACCATTACCTATTAATCACTCTGTTAGTTTAGCAAAACTTGTTAAACTCTTACTAAATATTTAAGCATCCTCTCACAACTCATGTTAAAAAACACTAAAATACAAAAACCTATAGAAGAACCACAAAAACCAAAGCCAGATGAATGTTGTGGCGGTGGTAGCTGCTGCCCCTGTGTTTGGGATACCTATAGGGAACAAAGAAAAGCTTGGCTTGAGGTTAACGAAAAGCTAAACAAAACATAAATTAGACCAAAGCATAATATTTCTTAGGAACACGAATGTGTTCCTACCCTTCCCGATTTTAGAAAAATATTTCATACTTTACAAAAAGTTATGTTTTCTATTTGCGCTTTCCTATTGTCATGTCTACTTTTATCGTTAATGCAAATTTTATTTGCATTATGTGTTAACTAAATGTATCAATAATTAACAGGTTAAATTAGCTTATTGCTAAAAGCTTATTGTGCTTGTTAAAAATTTATAAGAAACCTTAATGACAACATTAATCTGGGGAAACAGGATGAAGTTAAAATTATCAAACGTAAGCCGTGCTATTACTTACGCACTTGCATCTACCGCTTCGGTAGGCTTGTTAAGCGCGACAGCCTATGCAGAAGAAAGTAATGAAGGTGCAAAAAAGAATATCGAAAAGATTGCAGTTGTAGGTTCTCGTGCAGCACCGCGTTCAGTCGGTGACTCGCCCGTACCGGTTGATATTATCGGTGGTGACGAACTTTCTAAAGCTGGGGGTGACGATATGCTAGAGCTATTAAAAGGCTCTGTTCCATCACTTAACGTTCACCAAAACCCTATTAGTGATGCAGCCTCATTAGTCCGTCCTGCAAACTTACGTGGTTTACCAGCAGACAGTACATTAATCCTTTTAAATGGTAAACGCCGCCATCGTTCATCGGTTATCGCTTTCCTTGGCGGTGGTATTAATGATGGTGCGCAAGGTCCTGATATTTCAGTTATCCCAAGTATTGCATTAAAACAAGTTGAAGTACTTCGTGATGGTGCAGCCGCTCAATATGGTTCAGATGCAATTGCAGGCGTTATTAACTTTGTTCTAAAAGATGCCTCTGAAGGTGGTTCATTTGCAGTAAAACAAGGTCAATATTTTGAAGGCGACGGTGACACAACAACCATTGAAGGTAATGTAGGCTTACCATTTTCTGATGACGGCTTTGCAAACTTAAGTTTTCAATACAAAAACTCAGATGCGACTAGCAGAAGTGTTCAACGTCCAGATGCTGCAGCCTATGACGCAGCTGGTGTACCTGGTGTAAGAAACCCAGCCCAAGTTTGGGGTGCACCTGAAATTAAAGATGATTTCACTCTTTTTGGTAATGTCGGATTAGAACTGTCAAACAGCTCTGAATTCTATATGTTTGGTAATTATTCAGAGCGTGATGTAAAAGGTGGTTTCTATTATCGTAATCCACAAACTCGCCCTCAAGTTTATTCAAATGATGGCGGTGACACTCTACTTGTTGCTGATTTAGATGGCCTAGACTCAGGTATTTCATGTCCGACGGTTAACCTTAAAGATGCTGATGGCAATCGTATTTTAGATGTGACACAAATTGCTGCTTATCAACAAATCGCATCAAATTCAGATATTGGTCAGAACTGTTTTGCGTTTAACGAAATTTTACCAGCAGGCTTCACGCCATTCTTCGGTGGTAATATCACTGATACATCATTTACAGTTGGTACCAAAGGTGAAATTGAAAGCGGTACATTTGAAGGCGCATATTATGACTTAAGCGGTTCTGTAGGTCGCAATGAGTCACGCTATTTTATTACCAATACTGTTAATGCATCTTTAGGTGCAGAAACACCTATGGATTTCAGTCCTGGTAAATATATTCAATTAGAAAAGAACTTTAATGCCGATATTTCAAAAGGCTATGATTTCGGTCTTGCGTATGACGTAAACGTCGCAGCAGGCTTAGAATGGCACGAAGAAACATTTGAGGTCATTGCTGGCGATGAAGCTTCATTTATTGCAGGTCCTTTGACACAACAAGGTTTTGGTATTGGTTCAAACGGTTTCCCTGGTTTTAAGCCGTCTGCTGCAGGTGAATTCACACGACGCAATTACGCAGCATATGTTGATATTGAAACACCATTTACTGATGAATTTTTAATGGGATGGGCGCTACGTTATGAAGATTATGATTCATTCGGCTCAACAACCAATTACAAAGTAACAGGTCAATATCAATTAACTGATGATTTGTCTCTACGTGGTTCAATGAGTACAGGTTTCCGTGCTCCAACAGTAGGTCAAGCTAACGTAAGTAACGTACAAACAAACTTAAGTAGTGGTGTACTTGTTGACTCAGCATTACTTCCTCCTACAAACCCTGTTTCACAAATTCTTGGGGGTACAGAACTACAACCTGAAGAGTCTGAAAGTTATACGTTTGGTGCAGTTTATCAATCTGGAGATTTATTCCTTACTATTGATTACTACAACATCAAAGTAGAAGACCGTATCAGTCAATCTGATAAAATTAACTTAACTGATGAACAAAAGGTTGCACTTAAAGCAGATGGTGTACCAAACGTTGATAGTATCGCTCAAGTTAGTTTCTTCACGAACGATTTCGATACTACAACACAAGGGGTAGACTTAGTTGCTAACTACTCTATGGATTTGTTAGGTGGCTATGCAACTTTCAGTATGGCTTACAACTGGAATGAGACCACAGTAGACAAATTCTCAGCAATTACTGGTGATTTTAAGGTTAAACGACTTGAGGAAGACCTACCTCAGCACCGTGCAACTTACACTTGGTCACAACAGTGGGAAGATTTCTCAGGCTTTATTCGTTACAACTATTTCGGTGAGTATCAGGGCGTTCACGTAGATTATGATGCAACAGCTATTATGGCAGATCCATCATTCACTTTTGACGCAGAAGTAACTTACTATGCAACAGAGTCTTTAAGCTTTACGGCAGGTGCGAATAACATTTTTGATCAAGAACCTGAAAAATTAGATTTTGAACGAGCAACAGGTATTCCTAATAATAACTGGGGTGGTAAGTACTATGAAACCTCTCCATATGGGATTAATGGTGGCTTCTATTACGTAAAAGCAACCTACACTTTCTAGATTACTGTAACCCAGCAGCAAAAGGCGAAATGGCGATAGCTATTTCGCCTTTTTATTTTTATTATTAATACAAATAAATAATTTAAAAATAAAAATGCTATTACTGAAAAGAGCAAACGAATTATTAGAGCAAGGAAAACTCAGAGAAGCTGAGTTTATGTTCAAAGCAGTATTAAAGGAAAATAATAAAATTGGTCCCGCATTATTTGGTCTTGGTCGAATTTGTATGCGCTTGGAAGATTACGACAGCGCTATTTATTATTTAAAACGTGCCTGCGAACACCTACCAAAAATGTTAGACCCCCTCTTTGCGCTCGCAGATGCATTTATGGCTGTTGGCTCTTCAGTTGACGCCAAGACAGTACTTGAATATACCTTAAGTGTTGCAAAGCATAATGCCCAGGCACATTATCAATTAGGTTTATTCTATTTAGACCACGGTTTTATTGAAAATGCAGAGCGCACGTTTGAAGCTGGCTTAGCGTGCCCGCCCAGTGCGGTTACCGCTTTCATGTTACATGAACTTTCTCAGATTTCTGCGACTAACAAATTAGAAGCACATATTGAAAAACTTCATTCACTGTTAACTGAATATGATAACAAACGCTTGAAAATTGTTGTTTATTATTCTCTTGCTAAATGTAATCACAGATTAAACGACCATAATCAGGCATTTGATTATTTCAAACTTGCAAATGAACTTCAGCTCAGTTTGTGTGAATTCAAAACTGCCGATATGAGCTCCTTTTTTGACGCGCTTAAAGATCAGTGCTCAGACGATTTCTTTAGTCAACCCAACGATAAAGTAAAGGCCACGTTTACTCCTACTTTCATTGTCGGGCTTCCTAGAACTGGTTCAACATTATTAGAACAGATGTTGGTTCAACATAGTAATATAGGTAGCATGGGTGAAAGCACAATAATTAGTGACAAAATTGTGCCTTATTTACAGATGCGTAATGAAGCTCCTTTTCCAGAATGTCTTCATACATTAACCACATCGATGCTCGACCATTGCCGCAGTTTATATGTCGATGAAATTAAAAAGCATCGTGTAGGTGAGGAAGTTGTCATAAATAAATTACCTGCCAATTTTCAAAACATTGGATTAATTCAAAAGATTTTTCCTGACGCAAGAATTGTCCATTTAACTCGCTCTTTTAATGCGAATGCATGGTCAGTTTACAGTAATCACTTCGCAGAAAATGAACCCTACTTTTGCTCCTTAACAGAATATAAGCAATATGCAGATTTTCAGGAAGAAATGATGGCACATTTTAAACATCATTTGCCTAGAAATATTTATACCTTAAGTTATGAAAACCTATTAGACGAAACACCAAAAGAGCTAAATAAATTACTGAATTTCTTATATCAGAAATTTGAGCCTGAATGCTTAGAATTTTACAAATCAAAACGCCCGGTCTCGACACTAAGTAAAGCGCAAGTCAGAAAACCATTAGATCAAGGACCAAGGTCAAATTGGCAGGTATATGAAAAACAGATAATGGCTATACTCGATACAGAGCAAACCACTCTATCAGCTCCTTAAACTGGTCATTGTGGGCATGCCGACTAGTAAGCATATTAATATGGTCGTAATCAATTTTATGACCATGTTTTTTGCCATAAACTCTCAACTCTTGCACCCCCTTTCCTGACTCATTTATAAAAGCTTTTATATCAACTGGCTGTGCCAAGGCTTTATCCTTTGCACCGGCTATATGCAAGATCGGTGGAAGTTCTAGATTTTCAATAGCGCTAGCGTAATCAAAACCATCATCACTATCTACCCACGGCTTCTTTTTCGCCCATTGCATACTTTGGTAATGTGACTTTACAGTCTCGTTATCACTGCCCCATTTCAATTTACGGGCATCTAAATAACCTTTGCGTTTACTCAGCAGTGGCGCCAATGTGTACCAAATTAAATTGGCTTGTAATAGTTTGCTTGGGTGATTGTTAAATAAACTTCTTTTTGTTCCAAAATAGCCACATGCTGAAACATATTGAATATGCTCAGGATAACGCGCTAAAAAGCTATTAAGTAAAACTCCTCCCCAAGAGTGCGCAACCCAAAATTTCGGAAAGTGACCTGTTTGCGCTTTAATAAAATTGAGCATAGTGGGTATATCTTCAAGGATAGCTTCTGTTTGACCGTAATAAGAGGAAGAAGATATTTTAGGCAAACTTTGCCCACGACCTCGCAAATCAGCGACAAAACATTGATAACCTTGTTCTGCTAAGAAGGGCGCAAACCCTTTATTTGATTCTGTATAAAAAATCTTGCCATTTTCTACAGCGCCGTGGAGAAGAAAAACTGCATCACCTTTCTTTTTAGGATTGAATATATGCCTTAGGTGTAAAACTTGCTCATTCTCTAGAGGGATAAAGAGTGAATTTTGCTCAATCATTTCCATTGCCTTTTTATCTCATCGTACCAGTGTGGGTAATAGATCGCAATTCAGATGCATATCTATTTAAGCTGTTTCAAGAACGCGGTATAATTCACGCGTAAATTTAATTAAAGTAATGATATGCATCCAAGAAACGCGCACACTAAAGGCTATGATTTTGAGAAGCTTACAAAAGTAACGCCATCATTAAGACAATTTGTAATTAAAACACCTACTGGTAAAGACAGCATCGATTTTAGTAATGCAGATGCTGTCAAGTGCCTGAATCAAGCACTTCTAAAGCATCATTACAAAATCAGTTATTGGGATATATCGAAAGAATTTTTATGCCCACCAGTCCCAGGCAGAGCTGATTATATTCATGCAATGGCCGATCTACTAAAAATCGATAATCAGAACAAGATTGTCAACAATGTTAGGGCATTAGATATCGGCACAGGTGCAAACTTAATTTACCCAATTCTTGGGGAAAGGATTTATAAATGGTCATTCACTGCATCGGATATCAATCCAAAGGCATTACAGAACGCCGACGAAATTCGCGATAAAAATGGTTTAAATACCAAACTCGTATTACAAAGAGACAATGACAAATACTTTCATGGGGTTATTGAACAAGACCAAACTTTCCACATTACTCTTTGTAATCCTCCGTTCCATGACAGTGAGCGTTCTGCGAATAAAGCAACACAGTCAAAATGGCAAAAGTTAGGGAAAAAACCAAAAACCACACTTAACTTCGGCGGACATTCACCCGAACTCTGGTGTAAAGGAGGAGAGGTATTATTCATCAAAAGAATGATCAGAGAGAGTAAGCGATATTCCAAGCAATGTGCTTGGTTTACTTCTTTGGTGTCTAAGAAAGAATCTCTCAGTGCTTTAAAGCTTGCGCTCAAGAAAATTGATGTCGCTGAAGTTAAGGTTGTGAAAATGGCACAGGGTCAAAAAACTAGCCGTTTCATCGCTTGGAGCTTTCAAACTCACTCCGAGCGACAAGCCATTTACAATCCTAAATAAAGATACTTTTTATAATAGAGACAGGGCTTCTTTATAATGGGTGCGGCAAACTGAAACATATCTATCGTTGCCGCCAATTTCTACCTGGTTACCGTCATGAATTGCTTTTCCGTGTTCATCTGTTCTCAGAACACGGTTCGCTTTTCTGCCACAGTGACATATCGTTTTAAGCTCTACAAGCTTGTCTGCCCAAGCCAATAAATATTGTGCGCCTTCAAACAACTCGCCTTTAAAGTCAGTACGTAAGCCATAACACAACACAGGTATCTTCAGCTTATCAACCACATCAGTCAGTGCGTTAACCTGTACCTTGCTCAAAAATTGGCACTCATCAACAAGTAAACAATCTAATTTGTTCTCACTATTTAATCTATCAACCAAAGCAAAAACATTTGTTTCTCTATCATAAATATGTGCATCTGCTTCTAGGCCAATTCTCGAAGCTACCTTTCCGACTCCCGCTCTGTTATCAATGGCAGCAGTCAGTATGAGTGGAGTCATACCCCTTTCTCTGTAATTAAATGCAGATTGCAAGAGTGTCGTAGATTTGCCGGCATTCATCGCCGAGTAATAGAAATAAAGCTGAGCCATAATAAAAAATTGAAAATAAAAGTGGGCTAGAGTCTACATAAAACTTAGATTGAATACTACGAGAGATAAATTGTTGGGAATGGTTGGGAATATTTTAGATATAGTAAAGGAATCAATATCTGATTTAAAAAAGTAAGCTGATGTCAAAGCTGGTTAAGCAACCTGCTCTGTTACATCAACAATTTCGATGAGCTTTTGATTCAAAATTTTCTTTGTGCAGTTTGTACATTTACCACACTGCGTTCCTACACCAAGCTGCTTGCTTAAAGCACGCATACTTGTCGAACCAGATTCAATTGCCTGCTCTATTTTTGAATCAGTCACACCGTGGCAAATACAAATATACATTAAGGTTTCTCTTAAAATTAAACTAACGTAATTTTATTCTAAACAAAAACCATTATCAATAACAAATAACGATTTTAATAAGAATTATTTCTATTGCTTCAATGATCACTTATGAATTGATGTATATATCAACAGTTAGTTTCGTAAAAGTGTATTAACCTAGCTCTACATAGATGACTATGCTAAATTTATGTCCATAATGTTAACTATTGTTTTCGACAAAATTCATAATTTGAAAATTATGAATGTTTGCTTGGTAGAATTTAATGCATTTGAAGCCTTACTTTTATCTCTTAATTTCTTTATTTTTTATAAGCTTTAATGCGTTTCCTACTCAGCAAATCTATCGACTTTCAACTGAAGAAGGGCTATCTCAAGCAAATGTTAATAACATAGTTCAAGACCCTCTTGGATATATATGGGTCTCGACTGAACAAGGCTTAAACCGATTTGACGGTTTAGACGTAGTATTGCCTGATCAAATCAAAGATTTTCTGCATGAGCAAATATTCCATATAAATATGGTAGACGACACATTTTTGTTTGTATCTACTAGCTTTGACGGAAGCTATTTGATCAATGTCCATACACTTGAAAAGAAAAAAATATATTCAGGCCGACTATCTGACAGTCAAAGCTTTACTTCCCCCATAAATGCGGTTCTAAAAGTAGGAAAAAACTTATACGCTGCGATAGACAATCATATATATAGAATTAGTTTAGTTAGTTACGAATCTCAACTCATAGGCTCATTGGAAACAGGCCAATCAATAAGAACTTTTTTATCTCATAATAAACAGTTGATTGTCGGTGCGACAGATGGCTTATATTCTCTTTCTCTAGATGCTGGAATTCTATCAAAGCATAATTTCTTGAATGGTTCTGAAGAAAATGAGCTTAATCAGAATGTTAAGCTTTTAAAGTACGATCAAGAGTTAGGCTTACTTATTGGTACAGTTGAAGGGTTGTATGCTACCCCTTTTCTTGAAAACGGCTTTAATTATGAGCAGACAAGTAATCTAATTAAATCACTAAATATTTGGGACTACGAATCAACACCTGCCGGAGACTATATTGCCACTGAGTTCGGCCTTTATAGATTTGATCGTGAAACTAAAGAACTCACTAAAACACTTTCTCTTGATAAAACAAAATTTAAACTTAACCAACCAAACATATTAGCACTTGAACTAGACGCAAATAATGTCCTATGGATGGCCACACATAATGGTGCTTACTATTGGCCATTGTCTTCACTAAAGTTTAAATCTTTAGTTCATAGCGGTTCTGAATTTATAAGTAATAACATTTGGTCAATTTATCAACTTGCCGATGGCTCAATTCTATATGGTACTGATAATGGTGTAGTTCATATACCATCATTGAGTGACACAGTAGTTCCTACTTACTACTTTCAATCTCATAATAAGAAAGATGTGTATGGTGCGAATGCAGTTTACGAAATCTTTCAAACTGACATCAATTCTAAATTTGTATACTTGGATACATTCCAAGGGTTAAAGTTATTAAACCTAGATGATAAATCAATTAGTTTGCCACCCGTTCTAAAAAGCAGCATAGAGAATCCGTTTGAAGCATTTAATAGTTCGGCTCAACAAATAAATACTCACCAAATCGCCTTTTTAACAGAAAGCGATTATTTTATTTATGACACCTCAAATCAAACTATATCGACAATTGAAGGGCTTGCCGAGCAATTACCGACAGCTTTAGCTTATCGCTTCCTTCCAACACTTCCAACTAGGCCTGACGATATTCTCATAAGCTCTATTGAAGGCTTATACGCTTATTCTTTAAATACAGAAGTATTAGCGCCAATTTATGAATTTGAAAATGTTAACGATAAGGTTTTTCAAGTCATCGATGACTGGGAAATTGTTAATGAAAGTATTTGGTTAACTTCATCTCATCACGGTTTAATAGAGTTAGACTTAAGAACTTTTCAAGTTATTCAGGTACTTAATGAAGATTTTGGGTTAGATAAACAAGCTCTATATGAGGTTATGTCTGATCCCTATGGCTTTTTGTGGTTTACAACACAATCAGGATTATTTCGCTACGAATTAAACACAGGTGTTATTGAAAAATACAATGTTAAAAACGGTTTACCTAACAATGAATTTAATGCTGGTGCTAGCTTAAAGCTCAATAATCAAACTTTTGTGCTGGGCTCAGTGTCTGGGCTCACTTGGTTTAACACTGCAGACTTTATTGAAAGTAGCAGCTTAATTAAAACACCGTTAAGTGTAACTGACATTAACATCATGTCATCAGAGTTCGATTACTATCCATCTTTTTTAGAGAAAAATGTGCTTAACTTGAATCATGATGATGTTGGTTTAGAGATTAAATTTACTAATTTTGACTTTGCTCACCAACGCAAGACTAAATTCAATGCACACATAACCGGCTCTGAAGACGTCCAACTTAAGGACTTAGACAAAACCAAATTGTTTTTTCCTAAGTTAGCTCCTGGTACTTATAACTTAATAATCAATGAGACAAGTTTAGATGGTAATAACATCATCAATAGTCTGAGTATACCCATAGAAGTTGATTATTACTTTTTGAATTCTCCATCAGCATGGTTAATTTACCTCATAGCAGTAACATCTTTAGTATTTTTGTCTTACCGACAGGGTAAAAATAGGCAGACTACGATCCAAAAAGCATTATTAGCAGTGACCACTTCTAAGCAACAAACTGAAATGGCGCTTAAATCAACAAAAAGCGGAACTTGGAAAGTCGAACTAAAAAAAGACTTGATATTTCAATACCGAAATAAAACGTCAACAAGAGAATGTGGTCAGCAAAATGAGCTTTCATTAAATCGTTTTATAGAACTTATCCATCCAGATGACAGACAGAAAGTTGCATCTCAATGGAGCGCTTTATCTTCATCAAAGAGCTCGAATATAAACCTAACTTACCGCTTGCAAAACCTAATCGGGGAATGGTTATGGTTCCAAGATATAGGTCAAGTTACAGAACGTGATGTTGAAGGTAACCCGCTTGTTGTATCTGGTATTTATTCGAATATTACTGAAAGTAAAGCCACAAATTTACAAGCCAGTATATTAGGTCAAGCATTTTCACAAATTGACGAATGGTTACTTATTTTAGACACACAACTCACACCGATATCGGTAAACCATAGCTTTTGTGATGCGTTTAGTTTAAAGGAAGAAAATGCTTTAAATGACCTAACTTTTATGACTTTTGCCAAAGTATTAGGAAAAAAGAAACTTCGCCAACTTCTTAATAGAATTAAAGCATTAAGTGCAAATCAAAACTTTAAAATGGAATTAACCGTTGAAACCAAAGATCACGTGATTAAGCCGATCCATGTCAGTGTAAACGCCATTGCGAATGATGCTGGAGTTATTGAGCATTATGTTATTGTTATGTCTGATTTAACAGAACAAAAGAAAGCCGAAAACGAACTTCGCTACTTGGCAAATTATGACAGTTTAACAAATCTTCCTAACCGTAATTTAATGTTGCAACACATTGAATTTGCAATATTTGATGTACAAAACGAAAGCACTAGTTGCGCATTATTATTTATAGATTTAGATAAGTTTAAGCCAATTAATGATGCTTACGGACATCAGGCTGGTGACAAACTACTTATAAAAATCTCTGAGAGAATTAATAATCTATTACCAGAACATTGCATTTTGGGCCGACAAAGTGGAGATGAGTTCCTTGTTTTAGTTAAAGACGTAAAAACACCTGAGAGTTTAACCACTTTGACTGCAAACCTTATTTCAGTATTACCAGAAAAAATAGATTTAGATGGGATCTCTGTCAGTGTGTCAGCAAGTATTGGTGTAGCACTATATCCGTTTGATGCAAAATCTTCGGAAGAGTTAATTCGCCATGCAGATATTGCCATGTTCCAAGCAAAACAGCTTGGCCGTAATGGCTATAAATACTTCACCAACTCAATGATCGAGCAATATAACCGTAAGATGGTATTAGAGACGGCTTTAAAAACAGCATATAAAGACAGTGCTTTTTATAATCATTATCAACCGATCGTCAATACATCCAGCGGCAAAATGATTGGTGTAGAGTTATTGCTTAGATGGCAACTTAATGGAGAAAATATCTCTCCCGCAGATTTTATTCCCATCGCAGAAGAAACCGGTTTAATAGAATTAATGACTGAGCAAGCTCTAAAGCGCGCATTGGTAGAGCTAAAGCCTTTATTTGACAAAAATGACCAATTTTATTTATCTCTGAATTTATCCCCGATTCATATTATCAGGGCTGAAACGGCAGAGAATCTATGTAATATCTTATCTTCATTTTTATTACCAACTTCCAGACTTAGACTTGAGATAACAGAAACCTCTTTAATGGAAGACAAAGAAAAAGCAAAGGCCTCTTTGAATATGTTAAAAGAGGCTGGTTTTAAACTACTACTTGATGATTTTGGTACTGGCTATTCTTCTCTTACTTATCTTAATCAATTTCCAATAGATATAATTAAGATCGACCAATCGTTCGTTAGGAAAATGGATGAACAGCACACCAATAAGTCTATCGTCAAAACGATCCATTCATTGGCACAAAATTTAAATATGTTTTGCATTGCAGAAGGTGTTGAAACGCAGACCCAATTAAGGTTCTTAACTGACCTAGGCTGCCATTATATGCAAGGGTATTTTTTCTCTAAGCCTTTACCAATATCAGAACTACTAGAAAAAGAACATAAGACAACGAGCTGGAGATAATAAATCGGGAATGTATAATCGTAGTAATTTACATGTATTTGCTATTAGCAAAAGTCACATATAAAGATCCAGCTTGAATTCTCATTGCTACTAAAATTGTATTCACGTTAACTGAACTTGGTTTCTATTTATAATTCATCAAAGATATTATTAGTGGTTACGATTGAGTGTCTATGTGGATTGAAAATGGTTACGTATGAGAAATATATTTTGCAATGGCTTTATTAAGCGATTCAAATTCTATTGGCTTAGCTACAAAATCATTCATACCAACTTCTAAACAACGTTTTCTATCTTCACTGTAAGCATTAGCCGTTATGGCTATTATGTAAGGGTCGCCGTATTTATTTGCTTTGTCTCTTATTCTTGATGTGCAATCTAGGCCATCTAAAACAGGCATCTGACAGTCCATAAAAACCAAAGAAAATCGCTTTGTTGATAGTCTTTGCAAGGCTTCTTCACCATTACCCGCCGTAAAGACTTGGCAATTAAATTTAGCTAACATCTTTGTTGCGACTATCTGATTAACCAAATTATCTTCTACTAAAAGTACATCAAGACCATTCAAGTCTGATAGAGAGGCCTCTTCTTTTACCTCATTTTCAGGAGCAGATACATTTGAAGGGATCCTAACCGTAAAGATGCTTCCTTCAAACTCTGTGCTAGTTAATTCAATTTGACCACCCATTTGCTCTGCTAAACGTTTGCAAATCGTTAACCCTAGACCTGTGCCACCATATTTTCTAGTAGTTGAGACATCTGCTTGTGTGAACTCACTAAATAAATGTTGTTGCTGTTGTTCAGAAATTCCAATACCCGTGTCTTTAACGAAAATAATTAACGCATTATCTCTATATTCTACTGATAAGTTTACCTCACCTTCTTCTGTAAACTTCATGGCATTGCTTAACAAATTATTAGTTATCTGAGTAACACGCAATGAGTCTAACTCGAGATATTCTGGCAGTTCAGGAGATGCATAATAATGAAAGTTAACCTTTTTCTTAGTAATTGAAGAATGGTATATCGAGGCAATCTCATCGAATAATTTACGCGAATTAATCACTCTGATGTCTAATTTCAATGCGCCAGCTTCTATTTTGGAGTAATCTAAAATGTCGTTCAAAATTAGCAACAAGTTTTTAGCCGAGCTTTGAATTATTTCCAGTTGATTTGCTTCTTCAGCACCGTCGTCATATTCATTAATGAGTAACTCTGTCAGGCCAATAATTCCATTTAATGGGGTTCTTATTTCATGACTCATATTCGCCAAAAACTGGCTTTTAGCTTTACTTGCATTTTTAGCATCAGCAACTGCTTCTGTGAGTTTTTTTGTTTTTTCATCAACTTGTTGTTCTAATTTAAGATTAAACTCAGTAAGCCGCTCATTTAGTTGCTGATTCTCTGTGTTCGCCATCTCGAGTTTGGTAAAACTGAACGTGAGTTTTTTCGTTAATTGATAGAATTGTTGGTGTAACGTTTGAACTTCCAAAAAGTCATCTTTTTTATCATAGCCCTCATAATTTTGTTTGCTTGGGTCAAACTTGTTTATCTCATTACTTAGTACAGTGATAGGAGTGACTAATTGCTTAGTTAAAATACCGATTAGAAAGCGACAAATAATGATAATTATGATTGTAAGAAACAAAGGCGTTAGCAATGAATTAATGGCGGTTAGATTAACATGTGCTCTATCTAGCAGAGTCACTACAGTCCACCCTAATTTATCGGACTTGAATACCTTCTGATAATAAACTGTACCCTCTTTATCGGTAAAAATATCCTGCTGAGAATTGGCTAAAATTGCGTACTTTTCTGAATCGATAATATCTAAAGTGCTAAATTCACTTCCTAATGAGCTGTATACAACTTGTTGCTTAGCGTCTAAAATCAGTAACTCACCGTGATGGGACAGCAAAGTTGGTATAAATTGTTCAAAAGACTCAAATTTAAGTGAAGCTTCAAGAACACCTACTAAAGCATCGAACTCATAAACAGGCACAGATAAAGCGACAATCGGTTCATTACCAAAACCTCGACCTTTAAAAACACTTGAGATATACCCTTTTGGGTGGCTAGGGGCTTCAATAAAGTACTCTCTATCTGCAACACTTGGAAAATCTCCAACAAAACTGTCTCCCAACAATTGGGGATAAAAGTTTACTACTTCCGCTTGTGGAGAAATGTAGATACTTGTTCTGAACCCATCGTGCATTTCCACTAACTGTTCTAGAATCAAATTGATATCTACACCTTGTGAAATACTGTGACCACTTATGCGAACAGCTCGAAGATAGCTTTGCAGATAATCATCAATTTGCTTATTAATATTTTGCGCCGAGTCTGATAACTTCGACTTCACTTCTGATTCAACCCTACTATAATGATTATTCGTTAACACCACAGAGGTCGTTACAATTATTAGCAGTACCAATAAGTTAACTGTACGATTAAGAATCGAATAAAGCGGCATGTATTGCCATTTAGATTTGTTTACAAACAGGCTGGCTAAATCAACAATAGCTAAACATACAATTGCATTAAGTAAATACTTAGAAAGTGCTGTGAATACAACTAGGTCCGGAAGCTTTAACTGAACATGACCAAGGAAATAGAGTAAGGGTAATCCGCATATAAGCCAGAACAATATGCCTCGGAAAAATACCATTTTCCCTTTCGATATTGCCAATTGGTTAAGCCAGATTATCTCCAATAGAAATACAATGGTTGGCCATGAATGCCCCCACCGGTAAAAAATAAATGCTGTAACAATAGCGAGCACCAGTACGCTATGCCTAAAACCTAGCGTTACTAATGCACCAAGTACAAAAGCTTGCCCAAATAAGAACTCAGAATTATCCAAGAACCACAAAGGTAAAAGATTTATTGAGCCACCTAACACTCCTAAAAAGATTGCGAGTATTATAGATGTAATATTTTTATTCAAAGCAAACTAGAGCTTGTTTATTCTATATATCCATAAAGTAAAGTAAAAATCACTCAGTGCCAAGTACTCATTAAGTTAATGTTCAGAACAGTTGTGACTTTCAACTTGAAGCACACATTGAGATACACCAAAAGTATTATTTAGAACATTTTCAACCTGTTCTCTACAAGACTGATCATGCGAATCAATTGTGCAATGGTGCTTTAATACAATATGCGCGCCTACCGCTAATTCATTATCAACACGAGTCACAGTGACACTATGGACACTTTCAACGTGATCTGTTGTCAGTATTTTAACCTCAACTTGTTCTGGGCTAGGTAATTGCGTTTCTTTGGACAGAAGCCCCTTCAAACAAGCTCTTACGACTTTGAAACCGGTAAACATTACAAAGAATGAAATCAACATACTGGAGATAATATCGATTATTTGGAAACCCGTAAGATAAATTAAAATACTTGCAACGAACGTTGAGACAGTTGACAACAAATCAAAAAATGAATGAAGGAAAACAGCATACACATTAATACTTTCTTTGCGGCCTTTATACAGTACCCAGGCCGATAAACCATGAAATAGAAAGCCCAAAGCTGCAACCACGGACATTATGTATGTATTTACAACTTCACCATTTCCATCATGATGATGAGTAAGCCTTTCACTCCCTTCATAAAGAATTACAACCGAGATCGTTAAATAGAGCATGCCGTTAATAAGACCGCCTGTAAATTCGGCCTTTTTATAACCGTCACTGTAATTTTTAGCTAAATGTACAGCAATTGAAGAAGCAATAAGAGCAATAAAAAGAGAACTATTGTGAACAAATAAGTGGCCAGCATCAGCCAAAACAGCAAGTGAATTTGAATAATACGCACCAGCCAATTGAATCAACATGAAAGTACAGGTTATAGACAGAGCGATTAAAAGACGTCTTCTGGAAGCCTGATGAGTAGTGATGTCAGTCATTTAAGAAACGAGTACCTGAACAAAGAGGAATGATATACAGTCGCAATTGTAACTTAAAATCCTCCCCTTGTGCACAAAAATATAAGTGCCCGTTTTACTGCTAATTTTCCCATCCAGAATTTTGTGACTTTTTTTCACCTAATTTACTGAACAAATCTTTGAATGGGTTACTCGATTTATATTCGCTTAATAACAGTACAAAATGAGATATTTGTTCTTGTGTAAATATTTTGTCTTCGTAGCTTTGAATTCTCGAAAGTAATTGGCCTGTTTGAAAGACGTTCTTTGGCATATTTGTTCGAAAGTCCGCTTCTTGGTCGAATACAATTAACCCGTGAATATGTTCTTCAATACCAAAAAGCTGCTTTACACCTGCAAGTTTCATTGGCAATTGCCTACTCGGGCTTGGAAAATTATTTCTATTTTTCCCAATTTGTTCTGACCATACTTCTGATGTTGTATCAGCATAAATTCGGCCTGTTTGTGGCTGGCAACTTATTACAAATACACCATAAGGAGATAAAACCAGCTCATCAATGTCAGCCATACCACTTGGTATTGGTAGACTAATTTTGCTGTACAACGTGTAATCATCAACTGATAAATGTTTAGAAAGGTATTTGTTTATCGCAACGTAATTAAAGTGTCTGGTAAACAGTTTTTTGGCGACTGGTCTAAGATACTTAATTAAGATTAAAGCCGTTATTAACACCGCTATAAAATATAAGTAATCATCAATATATATAAAAAGTGTATCAAGTCCTGTTGTAGGTGTTTGAAAGTTTTGATTCATAACTAAATCATTATTAGATATTTTATTGCCAATGCTTACATTCCCTTTGACTGCCTGAACTTCTGTAGGCGTGCTCTCTACCGAACTTTTAGGCTCTACTTCTGTGTTTAACTTTTTTTCTTCAAGCGTTTCAATCGTACTTTTTGTATTCGATTCTGTAGGTTTGTTTATTCTATTTTGACGCCATTGCTGTTCGAACAACTCTTTAAATCGATTTAATTCGTTATTGCATCGAAGTTTATTTACAGAACTTAATGGTTTAGAGAGACAGTAAGTTGGCGCTGTATAAAATTCACTCCATGCTTGCTGTTTGATGTCATCTGAATATAACCGCTGTGCTTCTGTAACTGACTCTGAATGAAGAGGCTCATTTACTTGGGCTTTGGTTTTAGTTGAAAACTCTGTGTGTTGACAAAAAGCTTCTAGTCTCTCTTGCAAGCGGCCATAACGATTACTCAAAGACTGCAACGAAACGCCATTCGCAGAATTCATTTCAACAGTAACGCTTTGGTATTCTTTATAAAACCGAGCACATTGCTCATGGGATAGATTAGATTGGAAGGCCGTTGATGAAAAAGTAAGAGCGGCCATTATAAATAATGCGATTCTAATTGACATGTTTATCCTTCAACCTATTTGCCTTCTCTATATTAAAGACTAGATGCCACACTTTTATTCTAGAACTAAAAAACTAATTTGAATAGTCACATTACTCCTTTGTTAAGTCCCAAACTTGATAAACCCCCTCACTTGTAAAAGTTAAAATTTTATTTTTATTAACCATAAGGTCTAAATTGGTGCTGCCAAGGGATAAAGTTTTACTATTCCATGTAAACAACTCATTTCCTGAGCTAACATCCCATAAAGAAATGTCTGTTTTAGGGGTTGTCGTTATTAAAAATTCACCTTCTCCATAAAACTCCCCAAGTCTAAACCAACGGAATCTTGCTGTGTAATTTATCTCAGAAATTGACTTACCATTATCCAACATAAAGAACATTTGTTTATCTAATACATCAGAAACAAATGATTTATTACTAGATTCATCAATTACAAGAGTGCTTACGCGGTTTTTTAACTGTTTAGAGTATGTTTCTTCTAAATTACTCACCGCAGACTTGATTACTTGCCCGTCTGTTCCGCTTGTTAACAAATATCTGTCTGCTGATAAAAAATGAATATGATTTACAGTACCATCATGAATTATTTTTTTGACAGATGAATTACTGGCTCGGTTGTATAGAAATACAGTCCCATCTGTCATACCAACAGCAATTACACCAGCATATTGTGAAACATTGATCGAAGATATTTTTGCTAGCGGTTCATCGCTAAAGACCTTTAAACTGCCAATCTTTGACTTTAACTTTATGTCCCAGAAATCAATGTAATTTTGACCGCTAAGTAGCAAGAGGTTTTCTGATTTTTTAAAATAAACAGCTCTGAGATCCTCAGGCGTCTTTGAAGGCGGCAATGTAAACACCTTTTTCTTAGTACTTAGCTGCCAAATGGAGACAAGCCTCTTTTCATCAACGACCAATAGCTGCTCAGAATCACTTGAGAATTGCGCTAAATAAACTAAATCCTGACTATAACGATACTCGTCAAGCTGCTCTATTGAAAATTGGTTCTGCTCTTCACACCCAAAAAGTAGGAGCATTACAAATACTAAACTCAAGGATTTTAACATTTGACCTCACTTCAAAGTGTATTTAACTGAGTTAGATCCCATTTCTCAACCATTGCATCTGAGTTAACGGTAAGGAGCTCACCTCTATCATTACTATACATAGCCAAAATCGTCGCTGTAGGTGTCTGCACATGACTTAGCCAAGTACCCAGTTCTTCCCCTGTTATCGTATCCCATATAGTAAGATGGTTTTTTGAAGATGAGGTAGCAAGCAAATTAGCATAATTAATAAAATGGGCCTGTCTAAAAACCATAAAACGCGCCATATATTGAAGCTTTATATACTCATCGCTGTTTAAATCAGACCTAATTAATTGAGTTTTTAAAGCATCAGAAACAAACAAACGCTGTTTTTGTTCATCAATAGTCAAGGTAGTTATCCTGTGAGAAAACTCCTGTTCAGAAATTGGCTCAGGTGATGCAAATACTCTATATGAAAGCGATCCATCTTGCGATGCTGACCAATAGTGTTCATTGTCGACGAATAATAAATGGGAAACTGGCCTGCTGTGTGGCTTAAAGCGATTATTTAACCTTGTTGAGATAGTCGCCATATTAATGGCTCCATCTGACATACCAATAATTAACTTATCGTTGTCATTCGAAATTGCAATGGATGATATTGTGGCAAATGGTTGCAGCCCTGAAAAGTTAGTTTTTCCAATTAGACCTTTTCCTACAACTGACCAAATTGCTACTTCATTATCATTGGCAACTAACAGCGTAGAACCATCAGTTGACATAATTGCTAATTTCGCTCCATCAAGTTGATCTTTTTTTGAAACTTTAAACTCAACTGAAAAATTATCTGCATTAAAAACAGTTACTTGACCATCAAAACCCAACATCATTAAAAGTTTACCTTTCTTCGAAAATTGAGCGCTAATCAGTTGCTGTTCACTCAAGTCAGTGAGCATCCCCTGGTTTAACACCACTTCTTTACTGCACCCAAATAACGCAATGATCATAAAAAGGCAGATTATATTTAAATAGAACAATGGTAACCTCAAAATCAAAGTACAGCCTAAAATTGATATGCAATTTTAATGCAAGAAACAGAACTAAAATTTTTCTAGATTGTATGTCTAATGACAAAATAAAAATAGTGAGAGTTTAAAAGAAAATAAATCAGAAATGAAAAATGCCAATCATAGGACTGGCACGGATTAACTTTTAATATAGTTATAAAGTTGGCACTATTTATTGTGTAGGTAATGCACTTACTGTTTGTAAATTAGTATTTTATTAAGCACAACAATATTTATTAATTTATCAATGCAAACTTCAATTGAATTATCAAACAAACATCATGCGTCCTTGCTGTTTATTTCTCCTTGGTCAATCCTTTAAATAACTCGCACTTACCCTCCTTGCGATTTGCGAATAGTGACCATTCCTTGATTAATTCAACCACTCCTTGATTACCTTAACCTTTCCTTGATTGCACTAACCTTTCCTTGATTACACTAACCTTTCCTTGATTACACTAACCTTTCCTTGATTACCTTAACCATTCCTTGATTACACTAACCTTTCCTTGATTACACTAACCTTTCCTTGATTACACTAACCTTTCCTTGATTACACTAACCTTTCCTTGATTACACTAACCTTTCCTTGATTACACTAACCTTTCCTTGATTACCTTAACCATTCCTTGATTACCTTAACCATTCCTTGATTACCTTAACCATTCCTTGATTACTTCAACCTTTCCTTGATTACTTCAACCATTCCTTGATTACTTCAACCATTCCTTGATTACTTCAACCTTTCCTTGATTACTTCAACCTTTCCTTGATTACTTCAACCTTTCCTTGATTACTTCAACCTTTCCTTGATTACTTCAACCTTTCCTTGATTACTTTAACCATAACTGAAATGTTTAGGCTAAAATTTGTGTTAACAAATAATAATAAATTAAGATTCAACTTTTTTTGAAAACTTTCCTGGTAAACCCTCAACGACACACTTGAACCCTGTAGTCTTAGAAGGCAATGAAGGATCATCAGTCCCGGTCGCACCAGCGATATAAATTGTTTGTGAATGCGAGAGCTTATTACTAGAGAGCTCTTTAAGTTTCTTTTTATTTAAAGATAAGAACACAGCTCACCTCGTTATTGTTATAAATTGAAAAACAAATCACGTTATGAACTTTCATGCATCTGGTTGTAGAACCGAGATGCTCTGAAAGACAACTCAATAATAGCGAGCGTTTATGAATATAGTCATGAGTGATTAATTACAAATACCTGATAGAGTAAACTCACTTTTTAGTAACAATTAAAATGCTTCAAGTAAAACAACCTCATTACTTTTTAAAGTATGAATTTGAAGGATAAATTTTTCTACGCTCTCATTTTTATCAACAGAAAAATCTAAAATAAACTTTTCACTTTCTAAGTTTTTACCAAACAGAGATGTCTCTTTTTGTGTCTCCAGAGAGTACTTTATTAAATTTTTCCCTGTCGAATAGTAGATGTGTTCATCAAGATAGCACCATTTAATATATGGATTGTTTGGAACAGATAGTAATAGTTTAGAGGTCCCTTCTGTTGGGTCAAACAAGTGAAGATTCGTGTAAAAATCTTGATAAATAATTTTATTAGAGTACGCCTGAGCAACCTGATAGGCATCACTGTGTATTATCTTTTGAAGTTCTTCTGAATCTAAATCATACATCCAAATATGCTGTTCACTTTGCTCTCCTTCGAAAATCAGTAAAAGTCTCGAGTCATTAAACCAACTAACGTGCACAACTTGTTTTTCAAATACAAATTTATCCACCGTTCTATTTTCATAAGGTTTGTATAAAATAACTCGATTGCCATGTGATAAAGCAAGTGTTCTTTCGCTTTTATTAAAATCGCTACTAGAAACAGTATTTATATCCAATGAGCTGGGTAAACGCTTTAGCTCATTGTCGAGGTAATAGTTCAACGTAAGCTCTTCATCTTCTCTGAAAAAATAGAAAATATTTCCATCAATAACAGGCCCAAATTCATACATTCTTGTGTCAGTAATCTGTTTTAGTTCGTTATTTAAAGTATTAAAAGTGTAAATATCGGCGTCTGCGGTACGAGTAGTTGCTAAAAAAACATCTTGGCTTGTAATCATGTTACTAAAACGCTTTGATGAAACTGACTTTTCTTGAAGAGAAACAGTCTTAATATCAAATGTGAATAAAGACTGTGAACTTGGAACATACCAAAAAAGTTCTTCTGAATCTTCGCCCCACTCTACTCTATTAATTCTTACATTAGATTCGTAAATCTTACTTTGCATACTTCCGTCAAGTTTTGCTATGTAGATTTGGCTATATCCAGTTTGCATCCTTACAAACGCAATTTTTTCTTTGTTGGGTGATAATGAAACAAATCGATCTCCGAAAGAATCAATATTTGGAGAGGTAACTTGAAACTCCTCACCAGTGCTTAAATCTCTGGCAACCAAAGCAGATAAACTAGGTACATTTCTATAGCCGAATTTCGTATACACCATTCGGTTATGTTGATCGTCTGAAACCATACTTAAAATGTATTGAGAATCACACTCAAGCACCTTTTCTTTTGAATCAACTTCATTATTAATTTTGAAATCTGCACGCCAAACTTCACATACTTTTTTATCGTTATTTATAATTTGATAATAGATACTGTTACTATTAGAAGCCCAGCCTATAGGATAACTATCAAACTGCTCCGAAATAATTTTCGTGTTCTTATGAGTCTCAAGATCTATTAGAAATATTTCATCAATCCCTGTTTTTATATTTTCTTTAGTAACGGCTAATTTTTCACTAGAAGGGGATAAATTTAATGATGCATAAATACCATCTTCTGAGATAGATAATTTCTTTGACTCTAACCTCAAACTCTCTGGTTGTTGCAAAAACCAATAGCCTATGAAAAAGAGAGAAACAACCATGATTGATATTAAAATAGTAATTTTGAAATACAAAATTTGCTTTAAATGGGCTGATATTGAACTTTTTTCTAATTTTCTAGATGCATATAAGTGCGGAGTAACATCAAACTTTTCATTTTCATAACTGTATTCTGAAAGGTCATGCTGTGCAGAGTCAGAACTTAAAAGTTTTGTATCTAAAATCAGCTCCACATCACATACAAAGCTATAACCTTTTTTGTAATGAGTTTTAATTAAAATTTGCGCACTATCTGAAGATTTGAGGATTCTTCTTAAGTCAGAAATAGCTTTATTAATTGCATTATCATCTACGTAGTGGTTTTCCCAAACACTACTGATAAACTCATCACGAGAAACAATACGGTTAGGATTGAGAATAAAGTATGAAAGGATTTTATAGTTGAGTGGTGTAAGCTCTTGTGTAGTTCCACCACTCACCAAGCTACAACTTCTTGTTAAAAGCAACCAATCTGCAAATTTAACCTGAGTAATATTAGCATCTAACAAAATCACACCACCTTTTTAACTAAGCAGCATTATTATAAATTTAAAATATTGCATATCAATCAGTTATTCATACTTTGATACACTCAAAAGCAAATCTATGTAAATGAATTATTCTTTATCGACAAGTGGGCCTATATAAATTCAGGAGTTCCAGAAGGGTGATTATGTTAAATTGAGTGTGTTATTAATAACTTCTTAGCTATCCCTCCAAGAAATTATTAATAACTTAACTTGAATTTAAGAGTTAGCATTCAAAAAGAAGGCGCCAAAGCTGGCAATCAAAACTGTATAAACGACTAAATACAAATATGCCGTACTAAATGAAATCACACCAAAAAGCTTCTTAGGAAGCCATAACAAACTAGCCGCAGTATTTGTCTGATTAAATGCAAACATCACACTCACGATACTTCCTATAAATGTGAGTAGACCACACACCCAAGCTATACCAACACCGACTCCGTTATCAAAGATTAATAGCGCAATACACATAGCCAGCAATGCGTAGCCAACATGTCTAAAACTAGATTCAAGTTTATTGTTTCTTTTAGGAAAATTAGAGAGCTGTTTGTTGTACTTAGGCATTGCAAGCAATAAGAAAAGCAACGAATGAAACATCATTAGCATTGATAAAAATACAATCATGATACATGACCTCTTTTAAAATCAGGGTCTATCGAGTGTTTTTGTTGCTTAACTTTTACATTGAATATTTTATTTAGATAGTTACCCAAAACAAAACAAGCCATTGCAACGGCAATGCAAACCACATCTACCCCTGCAAACACCCAGTTTTGATTGAGTAAACTAAACAATAAGTTGTTATCTGTGGTTATAGCATTCACTACTGGCACTAAGGCGTATAAAAAGCCTGTCAAGAAAGTTAAGCTTACCCAAGCGCTATCCGCTTTTTTGGCAGTTGCCTTTGCAACAGCAACTAAAATAAACATTGAGAAAGTAATAAATAGCAAGTTAACTTCCCACAAAGCACGTTCAGATAGCTCGACTGGCAGTACCCTATTAGCAATCAAATACATAGCAATACCTGCAGGTAAACCTAACAAACAAGCTAAATTAAGGCCTTCTGTAAAGCGATAACCAAAACTACCACCGCCACTTTTTATCGCTTTGGCTCTTCTCTTAACTGTCCATAACACCATACCTGATGCAATCATGCCAGTACCCAACAAACCTGTTAAAAAGTAAAGCCACCTTAAAGACGTTGACGCAAACAAACCTTCATGTAGAGAACGCAGTACATAGTAGAACGACTTTGAAGATTCGTGACCTATTTGCGCTTTGATTAGTTCACCGTTATTTGCATCAAATACCCATTTATCACGGCTGTCACTTAAGTTTTCGTGAATACTGCCAGCTTCAAAAATGGCATTTTTATCACCTGAATTCGAAATAGAAAACCAAGCAATAGGCTTACCTGCCATCTCTTTACCTGCTCGCTCTAATAAAGTTTGTAACTCTAACGATGGCTCACTGATACCTGACGCTTTAACACTTGTACGACTGAAATACTCTTTAAAAAATGCATCTCTACCCTCTTTTCCATCACCATAATGCGCGTTCATTATGAGTGGCATCAGAGTATATAGGAGCAGTAAAAAACCCGTAAAAGTGATCATGAAGTGAAAAGGTAAAGACATAACACTCATTAAATTATGTCCATCTAACCATGCAGTTGGCTTTTTACCAGGTCTAAAAGTGAAGATTTCTTTGAAGATTTTCTTGTGGATCACTACGCCAGTAATCAAAGCCAAGAACATAAACATAGTCGCAACACCGACAATATAGTAGGCGATTTTTGTGGGAATATATCTAAGTCGATAATGCATTCTATACAGTGTTTGGCCACCAGCCGTCGCACGTGGGGTTAACTCCTCACCAGTATAGGGGTTTAACTTTACGCGCTGGCGCTTGTTATCTGCATCACGGTAAGAAATCGTTAAGAACGGCTGCGTTCTATCAACAGGAAAGCTGACTGAATAGTTTTTTAAATCAGCGCCCTTAGTCGATAAAAACTGTTCAAGCACTGGCATTGATTCATTAACAGTTGCAGAAAATGTAGGTGTTTCTGGTGTCATCCAATCGTCGAGTTCATCGTCAAAATAACCGACGGTGCCAGTCAGAAAGATAAAAAACAGCACCCAACTTAATAAAAGCCCAACCCAAGTATGCAACCATGCCATTGATTGTCTGAATGCGCTCTTCATATTCTTTCACCTAAAATTGAAAGAAGCCAGCTAGCAGCTGCTAGAAAAAGAATTGAGATAGACAGAAGACTCACCGCCTTTTTTAAATTATTCACACTAAATGACCACATAACCACTACAGGAAAAACAATGAAAACCAGCATTGTTGACCAAGCAACGGCATGCATTTTTTCAATTGGAAGTAAGAAAGAAATACATAAAGATAAGAATATTGAAAAAGCAGAACCACCAATTACCGCAAGTAAAGTTCTACTCATGACCTCAATTTGGTGAGAGTTTAAAGTTAAACGCATGAGAACCTAAGGAAAAACACAAGAAGTAAAATGATAATAATTCTCAGTTTTTATATCAATAATTTATTTGCAATAATCATGTTCGAACGCAACTTTTACATACGTAACAGGTGTAAGGCGTTGTAATTGAGAAATAACTTAATATCAGCCAAACTGTTATGGCTTTTATGAATGGATGAATAAAAGCGGCGAACACTGTCGTTCACCCACTAAGTTGACGTTGTATTGCAACACTGTCTCTTAGAGCAAATAAGCTACTTAGTTATAGCCTTATCAATTCATTTTGGTAAGGCTTTTTTATCTAAATTAGATTTAATGATTCGCTGGAGTATTTTGATTCACCTTGTCATATTCGGCCTTACGATCTGTATGATAAATAACGGTGTATTCGAACCAATTTAGTATATTTGTGTATAGCTGGTTGTTTAGGTCCAACTGTGAAGCACTCCATTCTTTATTAAGTACCGAACAACGTTGTTTTAGCTCCGTATTTAACACTGATATAAGATTATTTTCAGCCTCAGATAAAGAACTAAAATATTGAACATAAGCAAAGCTGGACGCATATAAAGCACTACGATTTTCTAACCAATGCCCATTTGGTTCTATCAGTTCTTTAAAACTAAGTGGCTCGCCTAGATGTCCACTTCGCTGTGCCCATTGTTCATAATCTACAAATAATTCTGGCGTTTTATGATCAACATAATGTGCAAAATATTGTGCTAACCCTTCTTGCGCCCAGCGATGCATATAACCAAATTGAACAAAATTAATTGCATGAACAGACTCATGCACCAAAACCTGAAGTAAACGCGTGCCCAGTATCTGATTTTTATCATTATGAGGGATTTTTACAAATCCAGTATGTAACCAAGGTAAGTAGACACCTTGCACTTTTGCTGACTCTTCAGCGCCATGTTCAGCAAGTGCATTAAAGTACTGTGTGTGATTCAGGGCCAATTTAATATTTATATCTGTTTTGAAAAGCTTTTCAGGACCTAACCATTTTGAATATGTTTCATAAACTTGGTCAAGGTAACCCCGCATTTGAGTTTTTATCCATTTTTCAGTGCTTTCGTTATAAACTGAAGAAATAGAATACTCCCTGCCGTTATGTAATATCACAAAATTTAAATCGTAATAGTCAGAATAGAATCGATTTGTTTGCTTAGTGTCGGGGTCATATATTTCTTCATAAGTTAAAGGTGCTAATTCCATATCTTTACAAAGCCTTTCTTGGACAGGAGAGACTTCAACCAACTCCCAAGGGTGAGGCTCATGTGCTGTAAAAGAATGATCTTGCTCTATAAATTTCTTATTTACTCGAGTGACTTCTTTATTATTCTCTTTCGAATCAATAGGCAGCTTCGATGTGTTTTGTGTTAGCTGCTGCTCAATTTCTACATCAGTTACCTTTACTTCTAAATTTTCAGTTATATCTGTTCGGGTTTCTTGTTGTGAGACAGACGTGATAAAAAGTTGCACAAGAACAACTAACGCAATAATGACTATTGCCACACCTGTAAAGATACGTACTCCTACTCTGTTGTTATCGCTCATATAATCTTGCTAGCCTTTTAAGTTATTTAACTGACCCTATAAGACTTAACTAATATAAATCAAAAATTTACTTTCCCACAGATAAAAAAGACACCTTAAAAACGCTCTCAAACCTTACTAAAGCTATACCAAATTAGCTAAGCTTCTGTATAAATTAAATAAATCACGTTTTTGTCACGTTTTTTCTCAGCTTTATCACTTCTTTCTATACGAATACTTTCAATATGAATCCTGTGTTTAATCAACTTAGTAGTCGAACCATGGGCAATATCAAACAAACAAAATTTAAGCTATCAGCTTTCATCAAACACTTTGCTATTTTAGGGTTAGTAAGTTCACCATTTATTTATGCAAGCGATATTTCGAACTATCAAAATAGAAGTGTCAGTCCTCCTAAAATAACAAGCGCACCAGAAATCGACGGCATTATCACATCATCTGAGTGGAAAGATGCGCTAGTTATTGATGACTTTGTCGAATTCCGTCCTGAAGTTGGTCAAGCGCCCGACCATCCAATTAAAGCATTCGTTGCATATGATGATGAGTATTTTTACGTTGCGGCTCATATTACTCAACCTCATAACACCATTACAGATAGGCTACTAACCCAAGGCAGTAATGCTTGGAATGAAGATTATTTCGGTTTAGTGCTAGACACAAACTACGACAAGTCTGATGCCTACCTTTTCCATGTCACGCCTTCGGGGGTAAAAATTGATGGTCTAGTCGACGGTTCAAATTACATAGAAGAATGGAAAACCATCTGGTATGCAAAAACAAAGAAAACAGACAAAGGCTGGGACATTGAAATAGCTATCCCAATGCAGTCTATTTCATTTGATGAAACAAAACCGAGCTGGGGCCTGCAATTAAGATATAAAAGCTCAAAACCATATCAGCAATATTATTGGAACCTCAATAACACACAAGACAGCCCGTGGAACGCAAACCAAGTTGGTGAAATCAAAAACATTAGAGGGATAAAGCAAGGTAAAGGCATTGAAGTTCGAACCGGTTTAAGTGTAAACAAAGTAAGTGATGATTCAAACTTTGAACCTAGCATGGACATTGGATATAAATTCACCCCAAATCTAACAGGATTACTCACGCTTAATACTGATTTCAGCGGAACAGAAATTGATGCCCAAGACGTAAACATGACCCGCTTTAGCAGCTATTTTAATGAACAAAGAGATTTCTTCTTACAAGATGCTCAACTATTCCAATTCGGTCAATTCGCGCCTTTTTCAACTAACGGCATGCCATTTTATTCACGTCGGATCGGTTTAAGTCCAAAAAGTGAAGTATTAGATATCAATTGGGGGACAAAATTAACTGGCCAAATCAGCGAAACGCAGCTCGGTGTTTTAAGCGTGAATCAAGATAGTGCACAAAACAATGAAGGAGGTGGTACCACGCAATTAAGTGTTGCTCGTGCAAAACAACTTATCAATAAAAATCATTCATTTGGCGGCATTTATACTCAAGGATCATCAACAGGTAATGACGACTCAACCCTAGGTGTTGACTATAGTTATAACGATATAATTTTTGACGACCAAAGTATCCGATTCAACACTTGGTACAACGATGTAGATAATGAAATGGCAACAGGCGATGACACAGCATCTTATGGCCTGCAATTAGAATTACCAAATGATACCTTTTATTGGCGTACTCGTTATCAACACATTGGTGAAGATTACAACCCATCTCTAGGCTTTGTTAGTCGTAAAGGTATTGAGTATAGCGAACATGTTACTCACTACAGAGTTAGACCGAGCGAAGGCGTATTATCAGAGCACCTAAACTTTTTCATGTTTGTAGCAGGTCGTTTTGCAACTCATGATTTAGAGGGTGAACTATTAAGCGAACGCATAACATTTCAACCACTTAGTTTTCAAACCAAAAATAGTGACAGTTTCAGAATTGCTTACAACCGGAAAACTGAAAAGTTAGTACAAGACTGGGCATTTTCAGATTCAATTAGCTATAAAGCAGGCGAGCATCAATTTGATAGCTGGCAATTCGTTGCAAGCACTGGCACACAAAGGCCGTTTTACACTACTTTCACCGTTAACTATGGCGAACATTTTAGTGCCGACCTAGTCGATTACTATGCAAACTTATACTATCAACCAAATCGTCATGTTTACTTGAATGTTGGCCGAGGAAGTTATTACTATGAACAGAACAACAATAAGTATGCAGTACACCGCAGTCATATTCGTTTAAATGTCGCTATTAATGCCGATTGGTCTTGGAACACATTACTGCAGCACAACACGAGAAGTGAGCGGTTTTCATTATTCAGTCGTTTACGATATCAAAGCGCACCTGATGAGCTTTATCAAATCAGCATAGCTAAAGGGTACGACGTCAGTGAGGGTTGGTCTGACAGAGTAGAAACCAATGATGAAACGAGTCTAAAAATAAACTATATCCATCGCTGGTGATCTGAATAGCAATAACAAAAGGGCTTAAAACAGCCCTTTTGTTATTGAGCTTTTAAATGTCACTCACAAATATAGAAACCCGCCAGTACAAAGTAACGCTTAATATTCAAATAAGTTACTGCGCAAGAGTTCTATGCACTTCACTGCTTAAATGCACTAATTTACTGTGAACAAACCTGCCATCTTTGGCTGTAAGTTCACGACCTATATCGAATGGAAGAAAATGAGGTTCAGCGCCAATCGTTAACTCAACCCCCATCCACTTTCCTCTTTGTTCACTTGGGTATAGAAATTGATTTTCGTCGATCACAGCAGCCAATAAAGGAATTGGCTCATTTAAGCTGACTAGCTCAGACGCTTCATCAATCGAGCCATCTATAGTACTTGCGTCAAATATTGATGAAAGGGGTAAATCATAAAGTGTACGCTCGTTCACAATCATGATCACATCTCTGCCACCATTTCGTTTCGACATAACACGATCAATTTCAAAACGCTCGCTGCCAACCAAGGTATGAACCTTTTGCATTTGCGTATTATAAATATCAACGCGCACCTGTCCGTTTTCTCTCACTGACACTGCAAAAAGCTGATTGCTTAACCAGTCTAAGCTTAAAATATTGCCCGTCAATGAAATCGTTCTATCAGCCAGGTTCTTATCAGCTGCCAATAACCAAATAACTTTGCTTTCAAAGCTCGTTATCCACTTATCATCTGGAGACAAAGCCAAGCCATAAAACCTTAAATAGGCATTAAAATCGCTCACTTGCTCGGCTTTACTTTGCGCTGATTGTTTATAAATTTGTGTTTTACCCGAACGTTTTGAGAGAAAATATAAATCGTCAGATGTGTTTGCAAATGCAGGGATAAAGTCATAACTACTCGAGTTGTCTATTTCGAAATCAATACCTGAGTTTTCAGACTTGCCTAGCCATTCAATGTTATGGTCAGCAGCTTCAGTGGTAAATACAAAGTCATCATTTACGTTGATCCGTTCGATATTACAACAAATATAGTCACTAAAACTGGCCACTAGCTTAGGCTTAACATCGGTCTCTAAGCTTTGATAAAGTAACTGTGTCGCTGGCGGCGCATTCGTGTAAATTACCCCTTTTTTGTCGTGCGACCAAGCCACATTGTTAGAGCGGTAAGGCAACGTAAACTCAGGACTTATATGTGAACGTGCCTTATTTTTATCTTCAAACGCAAGCTCAGATTCTTTTGCAGTAATATCTGATAAAGCCAATTTGAAAACACCACTGTGGCCAATCGCCGTATGTGCTAATAAAACAACATCATTATCTGCAATTTCGAACCGTGACGCTGTCCATTTTTTTGCTAAATTAAGTGAAGCAGTATTAAACGCAACGTCATCAAAGTGCGCATATGAAAGGCTATTCGCTTCATAGCCTTGGCTGCTATGGTTAATAAAATAAATACTATCGGTATTTGCAGTATACTCATTATCTCGCAGCATGCGCTTTGGACATGCAAGCTGGCTTTGCTCTGTGATCACAAAATCGCCAGACTCAATAAGCCCCTTGAACCAGCCACATTTACCTGCTTTATTTGCTCTCACAACTAACTGCCCACTTTTATCAAAACCAAGTAAATATGTAATCGATGAGAATGGGGTAATGATTGGTTGAACATCGTCTTTCCCTAAATCAACTGGTCCCTTAAAGAGCTGTCCTTCACCTTCTGTAAAGTTAATAAAAAGCACAGACTCTTGATCTAAAGTCACAACCGGTGATTGTTTGAATCCTGTCATGCGAGTGAGCGTTTGCGTATGACCATATTTAGGCTCAGGTTGATTATCTGAATAAGCAACATAGCTCATAAGTACAACGAACGAACACAAACATAAAGACGCTACAATCTTCGGCCATCTTGATTTTTGTGCGCTTTTTGAAAAGGAAGCATGCTGTTTAAGAGTTTCTGGATGGTCTTTTTCAACCCTAACTGTAATCTCTTTAATTTTTGCAACAAACCGGTACCCTTGCTTAGGCACAGTTTGAATATATAAAGGTGACTTAGGGTTATCATCTAACGACTTTCGAAGGTTTGCTACTAGCTTATTAATCGCATTGTCACTGACAATAACTTGTTTCCAAATCGCTTGTTGAAGCTCATCCCGAGAAACAATACGCTCAGGGTTAGCAATAAAAAATTCAAGCAAAGTAAGCTGGCGAGGATCTAGCTCAACAACCTTACCTTCTAGCGTTAAAATTTGAGTGGCTTGGTTAAACTCACAACAACCAAACTGAATAGACGACATAAAACGATCCCTATTAAACAAGCAGAGCCACTTTAGTTGATTAAAGCGGCTTTGTTAATAGCTTTGGGACAAAACAGACTTTTAGTTTAACTCACTTAACCTAATGAATAGTTACATCTCTCTTCGTATAAGTTCTATTGTTCCAGTTGCAAATGGTCCGGTTCCAGCAGGATCTTTATCATTATGTATAGTCATCCAATACCCATTTGCATCACCCGAACGAGGCATATACATCATCGCCGTACCAATCCACACTTCTGAATCAACTGGATCTTTAACGGTATAGACCAAGGCTGCAGTATCACCTAAATGTTTACCTTCGGCACTGAAGTCACTCAACCTTGTTAATGTGCTATCTCGTTTTAATGTCCAACGCATCTTACCAGTCAAACTGATGTCTTCACCGAGCGTTTCAACGGTAATGTCTAAGAACTCATAATCGTATAAAGAAGAATGAAACGCCGTTTCTTCGCCTAAATCACTCGATGCCAAATCAACCCCAGCACCAATATAACGCGCCCTATATTCTGGAAGATGTAGCCGTTCATCTTTATCAAGCCTAATTTCAGACAATAAGTGCAATACAACACTTAACAGCCCAACGCCTAAAACGACCATGACCAATAAAACGCCAGAGCGAATATGAAAGCCTTTAATACTCTCTATTTGCTGCTCTGCTTGAATCGAGTCTCTATTTTTTGTCTCGACACACAATGCACTGGCTTGTTCATAGTTAATGCCGAGTATATTTGCAATACGTCTTAGCTCAAACTCAGTGAAACTCTGCGGTTCACGCCACTTTTTATATAGGGTTGACTCCCCCATTCCCACGTCTTTAGCAAATCTCCGATTCGTCAGTCCTTGAGTCTTAATATATTCCTTTATCCGCATCTCAATTGCACTTTTCAAAATAATATCCTTTATATTCAGTAAAGTAGAGTTAGATAGAGCGCTATGGATAGTACAAATTTACTTTTAGAAACTCAAGGTTAACATCTTGAATCATCTGCAATCGGGCAGATGATTTAGAAACTTTTAAAGGAAATAAAAATGAAGAAACTTAAGAAAATTATGTTTATAGCTAGCTCAGTATTTATACTATGTACTCAACCAGCCAAAGCACAGGACATTTATTACGCTTTCGAAAATAATGGATATTTTATTAACGCATACATTCATAAAGATTCAGGAAATGTAAATATGTGGCATAGCGCTGACCTGCGTGATGGAATATGGACTTGGTATGGTTCAGATAATTTAGCCTTAGCATACGGACCTGATTTGTGTTTAAACGCTTTTAATCCAGGCCAATCATCAAATGTGGATGTCTACACTTGTAACAGGAATGACCCTGAACAACATTGGGAATTTATAGGTAAAGGATCTAATATACAAATTCGCTTGAAAAACACCAACTTTTGTTTAAATGCTTACAAAGTACATAATGGAAGCAATTTAAACTTATATAAGTGTAATTCTTCAGATCCTGAACAAAGATTTAATGTTCAAAAACACTTGCGAATCCCATTAGACTAAATCATTAGATGGCTAAGGTTTTATTTAAAGACCTTAGCTGAACTGGCTAACACAGATGTTTTTTTAGCCTTGCAAAGGTTTTCATACTTTCATCTGCAACCAAAGTTTCATAGTCAGGATTTTTCGCAATGAGCTGATAGCAAGAGTTACCATTTTCATCCGTTGCTTTTTTAATATCTCGCAATAAGTATTGGCTGTCGCCTGCACTATCCAGTCTCTCAATCGCTACAGTTTGGTTTTGTAATGACCCTGCACTCTCAGGCGTAATAAATTCCAGCAACAATAGATCACCATCAAATATTGGACTCTTGCCACCATTCATAGAATTACCGCTGGCTCTTGCAAAAAAATGCTTATTAGGATCAACCTTGCCAACTCCATCAGGTATATCCATATACTCAGCATCACTTTCATCGCCAGTTTTGAAGTGCCCGCAAGCAATTTTTAAATTAGGGAAGTAGTACAGTTGCGGTTCTAGCTCTGCGATTATTTCAGTCTTATTAGTCTCAATCTTATCTTCTCTTTCACCATGTTTCTTTTTGAACGTCAAAACAGGAGCAATAGGTGCGGAGTCAACAAATGTATCTATACTATGCCAAAGTTTTGCATGGTTACTTCTTGCTACTTCATAAGCCCAATTACTCACTGCAATACTTTGATCAGCACTACAATCAAAGTAACTACTTAATTCAGATTCAATAACTTGATTGTGTTTGACTAGATTACTTTCTATCCAATTATCTC
The DNA here is from genome assembly GCF_001444405.1 of Pseudoalteromonas phenolica. Lineage (NCBI taxonomy): Bacteria > Pseudomonadati > Pseudomonadota > Gammaproteobacteria > Alteromonadales > Pseudoalteromonadaceae > Pseudoalteromonas > Pseudoalteromonas phenolica. Next base: position 819,048 of record NZ_CP013188.1, on the reverse strand, counting down.
TATGTTCATAAGAAGCAAGAAAATCTCGTTTATTATTGTTACACCTACGATGAGCAGCAACGAAGTTATGCGCCAAATCATTACTGTAGCGAGAAAAAGGAATAAAATGATCAATTTCAACATCATTCTTAAATGGTTTTTGACAGTAAAAACATTGGTTCTTTTGTAAATCTACTAGTAACGGCTTAACTTTAGCTAAAGATTGTCTGTCCTCTCCAAACAAAAATGACTCGAGCTTAGATTGAGGCCCAATTAACGCTTGGTTATATTTGATGCTCTGAATTTTTTGCAACCATGCATTTTTAGAGAGGTAAACAACCAAATCATAAAACCTTCTAAAGCATGCTGCGATACCTGGCTTAAGTTCAATGTATTGCGGTTTTTTGTTATGAGGATAAAGAAAACATTCTTCTTGCTTAGCTAGAATTTGAAGCCGCCAGAGTGGTCCTGTTTTCAAGGTATTTAACGCTGCTCGATAACTTTCATTCCAGTAACTGCTTCTCTTTAATTGTCCTAAGCTACGTATATTATTTTGCTGGCATTCATATAACACGGAAATGACTTTAGATTGCGCTCCGGAATTTTGTTTGAGGAGCGCGTCTGCTCCCGACTTAAGATTCGAAAACGGCATAGCATGATGCCAATATAATTGAAGTATCTTCTCAGCTAATAAACTATGCTCAATTTTGAGACTCTCATTAGTACTAACATCAAGCTTTTCTATACATATATCGGCAATCGCATTTAACAATGCATACTTATAGGTAGCAACAAAGTCGCCCTCAGATAAAACTCTCTGGATAAATGAAATAAATGCTAACTGAAGTTTTTCGTTTGGCTTTATATCTTTCACGTCCTAGCATATTCCTTATACAACGATGTAGGATGTTTTAGTTAGATGCGAATTAATAATTAGTCGCACCTGAGTAGGTGATTTTATTTCTTTCTAATCAGCCCATTCAACCAAATCTCGCCTTTTCTCTCAGGTCTTTGATCTTCACTTTGCCATGTTTTTTCAAGCGTTAGTTGTGGCTCTGCGTCTATTAATGCTTTTAAACTTTCTTCGCTTAAGTCTGTGAAGTGGCGGCCATTTATGTCTCGCTCACCTTCTCCGTACTTAAAGCTAACGTATAACACACCGTTTGGTTTTAAGGCGTTGGCGAGTTTAGTGAAACGATCGGGTAATTCGCTGTGTGCAACGTGCAGTAAACTTGCGCAGCACCAAATACCATCGAATTGGTTTTGGTCGTTAATTTGGCGAAATGTTTTTACATAAACAGGTTGTTCTAGGTGAAAGCTGGCGATTTCTGCCAGTTCTGCAACTGCATCAAATGCCGTGACTTTATAGCCAAGCTTTTTAAAATGCAGTGCGTCTCGGCCCGAGCCACAACCTGCGTCTAGAATATGGGGTTTTAAGCCATTCGGGCAGCCCTCGGCTGAAGGAATATGCGGTAAGAATGCGTTGTAAAACTCGCTCATATTAATATGGAGCGTGCTGTTGGCGAATGCGCTGGCGTTCTGAGCGTAGTAGTCGAGCGTTTGTTGTGTCATGTGTTTATTCTTTACCAGTGTGAGAGTGGTGACGTTGGGTTTCACGCCTGTGCAGTTTTAATATAGCTGCTGCTCGCCAAGTTTCTTTGTAACTTAGTTGTTTGCTAATTTAGCTTAATTTTTTGTAGATGAGTAGTGATAAGAATCAATAAGTTATTCATGTTTGGTCTGATTATTTTAAATTGCTTTTAATATAAACAGATAACCCGACGTAAAGTCGGTGCTGCCGAGTAAATCAAGTCGGTAGCACCTGTGAACGTTTTAAAGAGTTTTGCGATTATGCGGCGCGTTAAAATCTAATTCAGGACCATTTGGGATCACCCCAGTTGGATTAATGGTCTTATGACTCGCGTAGTAATGCTCTTTTGTGTATTCGATATCAACGGTGTTACTCACGCCCGGCACCTGATACAACTCTCGAACATAATTGCTGATATTTTCAAAATCCTTTAGCTGAGTACGATTACATTTGAAATGACCAAAATACACGGCATCAAAGCGGATAAGCGTCGTGAACAAACGCCAATCGGCTTCGGTGATTTGCTCACCAACTAAATAACGATTTTTGCTTAAATGATCTTCTAGCCAATCTAGACTTTCAAATAATGCATCATACGCTGTGTTATATGCTTCTTGCGTCGTTGCAAAGCCCGCTTTATAGACGCCGTTGTTAATGGTGTCATAAATGCGTGCGTTCATCTGATCAATTTCAGGCAATAAAGCTTCTGGACTATAGTCATCTTTGTTGCCAGTGAGTTCATTAAACGCAGTATTAAAAATACGAATGATCTCCGCCGATTCATTATTGACTATGGTTTGGGTCTTTTTATCCCAAAGGATTGGAACCGTGACGCGACCTTCATAACTTGGATCTGACTTTAAATACAGCTCATACGCATATTTAAAACCATAAAGCGGGTCTTTTTCATCATCAAACTCCCACCCATTTTCTAGCATTTGAGCTTGTACAACTGTGACATCGATTAAAGACTCAAGCCCTTTCAGTGCTCTAAAAATTAATGTGCGGTGCGCCCAAGGACACGCTAACGAAACATAAAGATGATAACGGCCAGCTTCAGGTTGATAAGGGTTATCACTGTCTGTGCTAATCGTGTTTCGAAACTTACTGTCTTGGCGTTTAAATGCACCTTTACTTTCTTTGGTGTCGTACCACTTATCAACCCATTTGCCGTTTTGTAATAAACCCATAATAAACCCTCTCAATGCTATAAATATTTTGCTTTAAAGAAGTCACCTAAGTCTGTGACTTCTTTACTTTTACTTTTTACGTTTTATAAATTTTCGAACTTATATTTCGATTTTAGTTGCTAGCAGTTTGAAGCTGCGCTTTACCTTGGCTAGCCAACTTAGAAGTTAAAACACGGTCGAACGAAAACTTACCACCACCTTGGAATATCAAGGCTACGCTGATAGCAAACAGTGATAACGCAAATTCATACCCATTGTTCGACATAAATAAACCATTTTGGAAATGCACTGCAAAAATGGCCACCAGCATTGTGAAAGCAAGTGCGACTGCGGTTGGTCTAGTTAGTAAGCCGACTAGTAAAAAGATCCCGCCGAAAAACTCTGCACTTCCCGCCATAAGTGCCATTAAATAGCCGGGCGCTAAGCCGATTGATTCCATCCACTGACCTGTGCCTTCAAGACCATAGCCACCAAACCATGCAAATAACTTTTGTGCGCCGTGGGCAATAAATAAAATACCTGCGACTACGCGAAGTGGTAATACCGAAAGCTGATCGTCAGTTTTTAGTACGTTTAGTAAAGTTGATGTGTTCATTTTGCTGCTCTCTTAAATTTAGTTAATTATGTTTTTCAGTGTTTCTCTGAAGAAGTGAGTTCATTATAGGTAGGTATTCGCAAACAAATAACTGGCAGAATTTGACAAGTTAGTTCAAAATATTTGAACAATAGTTTTGAACATGTTTTGTAAGTGATATGCAGCACTCTCCTTTAACATTAGAAGCTTTACTGGTACTCGACGCCATTGATAAACGGGGTAGTTTTGCCAGTGCCGCTGAGCAGCTTAATAAAGTTCCATCAGCGATTTCGTATATTGTGCAAAAACTCGAAGAACAACTGGGTGTGACGTTATTTGTCCGCCAAGGTCGACGCTCTGTGCTAACCCCTGCAGGCGTGCACCTTCTTGGAGAAGGCCGTAAAGTATTACTTGCTGTTGGCAAATTAACTGAGCAGACGCAAACAATCGCCCACGGTTGGGAGCCCAAAATACGCATCGCTATTGATACCATTATTGATGAGCGCAAAGTTTTCAAAGCCTGTTATGAATTTTTAGCTGAACACGAAAACATCGAACTCGACTTTAAAGAAGAAGTGTTGAATGGTACGTGGGAAGCCTTAATTGAAGACGAGATTGATTTGGTGATCGGTGCATCAGATCCCGTTCCAGCGCAGCAAGGCATACGCGCAAAAACTCTGACCGAATACCATAGCGCCTTTGTAGCAACGCCAGAACACCCACTCAATAAACTTGGCAGAGACATTGAAGCGTCTGATATTTTGAAATATCGCACCGTAGTTGTTCACGATTCAAGTCGAAACGCTATTGCGAAGTCGTCAAACATCATTGAAGGTTCAAAACACTTATACGTAAGCAATTTACAGCAAAAAATCTGCGCCATTGAGGCCGGAGTCGGAGTTGGCTTTTTACCTGTTGATCAGATAACTAGTCAGATTGAATCAGGCGCATTAAAAGTAATAACCTTGGCGGAGCCTTCAATACCGCAATCATTAAATATTGCTTGGAAAGTGGTGAACAAAGGTAAAGGGTTAAGAGCATTTGTGAAGTGTATTGAAGCTGAGTTTTCGAAATAAATAGGAATCAAATTAGAATTGCGCGATGTAAAATCGCGCCTACAACAAAACAAAACCATCACCTGTAGGCGTGAGTTTATCCCACGCTATTCAATGTTTAACCAATTAACTGCTGGTACAACACTCTTGCTGCAAGTAATAAAAATGCAGTACCTAATAACTTATCTATTACAGCTTGCTTCTTAGTTAAATCAAACTTCTCTCTTGCTTTTGCACTGGCAACCGACACAAAAAAGTACCATAAGGTATCAATCGCCAATACAGTGCCGCACATTAATATGGCGACGGTTAGCGTCATGGCTTCTGGTTGTATAAATTGTGAAAACAAGGCGATAAAAAAGATAGCAAGCTTAGGGTTTAAGAAAGCAATGGCAAAGCCATCTTGCGCGGCTTGTTTGTAACTCGTTGCATTTGCTTGAGCAACATCTAGACCTGAAGACTTACTGGTCAAGATTTTATAACCCATATAGGCTAAGTACGCAGCGCCTGCGTAAACCAGCGTTTGGAATACAATAGGAAAATGGGTAATTAAGCTTGCTAATCCTGCTATTGATAACGCAGCATAAATACCAACCCCGACACCGTGTGCAACACTTGCAGCAATACCGTGCCCTGCACTGTTATAAAGAGAATGACGTAATACGACAGCCAAACTCGGACCCGGTGACATAGCGCCAATTGCGCAAATAGTAGCTAAGCTTAGCCAAGTTGTTAATTCCACAACATTATCCTGCATAATCAAAATCGCTGCTAGTCTAACGACCTCACTGTAACTGAGCAAGTTATCTAATTATCACTACGCATCTCACATCTATACAAACTTTAGAACAAATGTTAACACCATGTTTTAAAAGCTAATTTCATTAGTATTATTTTTTCTTAAACTAACCCAAGAAAGGAACATAGTGATTTACACAGACCTTTGATAAGCTTATTATTGCAAATAATAACAGTTTCTATTTGCAATAATATATTCCATGACCTCTATTCTCCTCATTGAAGATGACATTACACTCAGCAATTATTTATCAGACTTACTGAAAAAAGCAGGTTACCTCGTTGAACAATGCTTTGATGGAGAGCATGGTTTTAATAAAGCCAAATCGGAGCAACACCACCTCGTTTTACTCGATAAAATGCTACCAAAACTTGATGGTGTCACTCTACTCAAACAATTACGACAAGTAAGTCAGATCCCAGTGATCATGGTTTCGGCCAAAGGCGCTGAAGAAGAGCGTATTTTAGGGTTTACTCACGGGGCAGATGACTATGTTGCCAAACCTTTTAACAGCCAAGAATTACTTCTTCGTATTGAAAGTCTTTTACGCCGAGCCAAGCCCGACATAGAAAGTAGCAGCCAAGAACATATGCACTTTGATGACTTGTCTATAGATGTGAACTCACAGCAAGTACATCTCAATGAGGTACTTTTAGATTTTACCCCCATCCAATTTAAATTATTGTGGAACCTGCTTAGCAAGCAGAACGTTATTATCCCAAAAGCGGAGTTGCACGAAGCTGTATTAAATAAAAAACTGGGGGCATACGACCGCAGTATCGACATGCATTTGAGCCGTGTAAGGCGCAAGCTTAATGAAGCAGGCTGGCAAGGAGATCGTTTACAGACAGTGCATGGCAAAGGGTACTGTTTTAAATGAAGCGTAAGATTTTCTGGAAGCTGTTTTTTATCCTTGCAACAGGCCTAGTTACATTTTTCTATTTGGTTCACACCATTACCTTAAAAACCGAAGAGAAAATGAGCTTTATAAAAGCTGAGCATAGAGCAGAGTTAAGAGCTTGGGGCGAAAAAGCAGAGTCATATTACGTTCAAAAAGACTTTGTTGGATTAGAAAAGTACCTTCAAGAGATAGAGCAACAAGAGAACGTGTGGGTGTCTGTCGTCGGTTTTAAAGCTGAGCAATTTGCGGGTAAACCTTACGATAAAGACATCGTAGGTTATTATCATTTTGGACGTAGCATTGATTGGAAGATCCACCTCTACTTTTCTGATAACCCGATTATGGAGTTACCTTTTCAAGAATATGGCGCCAGCTTTTTAATTCGATTACCAGAGCGAATGCGACCGGGCACGCATTGGTTAACAACGAAATTTGCTCTGCAGATAGTTATTCCGATGATGTTACTCATATTGCTCACCTTGATTCTATATAGGCACATTATTACGCCGTTACACCGCCTCGATAATGCCACGCTCGCATTCAGCAAGGGGGACTTATCAGTTCGAGTCGGCCAACACTTTGCTAAACGTGATGATGAGCTGTCTCATCTTGCCAAAACATTTGATTCAATGGCATCAAGAATTGGAGAGCTTATCGAAAATCAAAGGCAACTCATAGCTGACTTATCTCATGAGTTGCGAACACCATTAACTCGTTTAGATATTGCCGTTGAGAACTTTGACTCGAGTAATAGTTCACAACATTTAGAACGTATTTCGAGGGAATCTAAGCAAATAAGGAAGCTTGTTGAAAATACCCTCACTTTTGCATGGCTCGAAAATGAACAGCCCAAAATCATGCAGGAACAAGTAGAGTTAGTTGATTTACTCGATGTTTTGATTGAAGACGCAAGATTCGAGTTCGCCTGTAAGTTCATAGAGTGTGAACTACCAAACTCAGCAGTGATCTCTGACTCAAGTCATAAAGCACTCTGCCCAGCAATAGAAAACGTACTGCGAAATGCCCTAAAATATACGCCATGCAAAGAAACCGTTTCGGTTAGACTCACACAACAGCAAGATCATTACCTACTAGAAATCAATGATTCGGGTCCAGGGATCCCAGAGCACTTGCTAGATAAAATCTTCGAACCCTTCTTTAGAGTTGACGACAGCAGAATGGCTGAAAGTGACAGCTTTGGCTTAGGGTTAGCATTAGCTAAACGTCACCTTTTAAGTGTTGGTGCAAATATCTATGCCCTTAATCAAAAAAGCGGCGGCCTCAGCGTTAAAATCACCATTCCAAAGTTGCAAATGTAACAGTTGTAAAAGTGCTACCAATCACAATTGCAAATAGGAATAATTCTGATTTAGAAAATATCAGTAATTAGAGATGTCCCATGACTTTTAAAGCGACTCCTGTGTTTAAAACAAAAATACTACCTACCCTTATTGCTGGCTTATTGAGTACTCAAGCCGTTGCAACCGAAAAAGACACTGACAACAAAGACATTGAAAAAATTGTCGTTGTAGGTGCAACAACAAACTCAGAAATTACGCCTGAGCAATTAGACAATTACCAAGCCAATGATTTAGAAGATATCTTTAGAGCGACCCCCTCTATTACGGTTGGCGGTTCACTCGGTATTGTACAAAAGGTATTTGTACGTGGCTTAGAAGACTCGATGATGAACATCACGGTTGATGGCGCGCCACAAACTAGTACGCTTTTCCACCACGTTGGCCGTGTGTCAATTGAGCCAGAATTATTACGTAGTGTTGAAGTACAAGCGGGTGCAGGTGAAGCAACCGCTGGCAGCGGCGCAGTCGGTGGTGCGATCCGTTTTAAAACAAAAACTGCAAACGATTTATTAAATGCAGATGAGCAGTTTGGCGGATTGGCAAAAGCGAGTATTTTCTCTAACGATGGCAACAAACAAAGTGTTGCATTATATGGTCGTGTTACTGATTCAGTGAACGTGTTAGCGTCTTACGTAAATGTCAGCCGAGACAACATGGAAGATGGCGAAGGTGATTTGATCCCTGGAACAGGTTCAGATCAAGCTCTGGGTTTTGTTAAAGTAGATGCCGAAATTAGTGACAGCCAATTTATCACAGTAAGTTACGAAACACGCGAAGAAGAGGGCGAGTTTGGTAAGCAAACAAACTGGGTTCAAACCATCGACGCACCGCTATTCAAAACATGGTCTGATCGTGAAACTTTAGTGCTAAACCATGCGCTTTATTTAAACGAATTCATCAATTTAGAAACCACACTTTACTCAACTGAGTCCTCTTTAAAGCGCGAGCTTTACACTTGGAACGCAGGAATTAAGACCACAGGTTTCGATATCAGAAATACCAGTGACCTAGGCGATCACGTTCTAACTTATGGTATTGAACAAAAGAATGATGAAGTTAATTCTGAGTCATACGAAGCATTTGGCGGCAAAGCAAACGAAGACGGTACTGTGACAGGTGTGTATGCTCAGGACCATTGGCAAATTACACCTGACCTATTACTGAGCTTTGGTGTACGTTATGACGCCTACGAGCTAGACCACACAGGTCTTGAAGCTAGCTGGGTTAAAGTGGATGGCAAATGGGTAGTTGAGCATGATGCGCAAGGCAACCCTGTCACAAAGAGCAAAGACTTTTCAGTTAAAAAACAAGACGGCTTTAGTAAAAACATCGGTTTTAAATACACATTAGCAGAAAACATAACCTTGAGCGCAGGCTATGCAGAAGCCTTAAGAGGCCGCCAAGTAGCTGATGCATTTACCGCAGGTGAAGTAAACGACAACCCTGAACTCGCGCCAGAAGAGGTAGAAAACATTGAGCTTGGCCTTGAATACAACGATGGCACATGGCTATTCGAAGCATCTGTTTACCAGAGCACTATCAATGGTGTGGTATTCGATAAATTCAAAGGTCGTGAAGGTGTTTTTTACGAAAATATCGGCGACTTAGAAAGCACAGGTGTTGAACTTGTTGCAGGCTACCAAGCAAATCAATTTGATGTGTTAGTTAGCTTTAACCATAACGATGTTGTACTAAATAATATGCCATTTATTTGGCCAGATAATTCCGTTGAAGGCGGCAAACAGCAAGTCATTCGCAATAACGTAGATATCAATGCCTACGAATATGGTGGACTTGGTAATGCTGTAGGTGACGCACTGAATATCAACTTTAACTATGAAGTAACAGATAGCATCAAAACGGGCTTTAATTTTAAATATGTTGCGGATTTAAATGATATTGAAGTTATGCACCGCTCTTTAGAGTTAGGCTGGGTTGATGAGCTAGGTAGCATCGATAAAGAAGGCTACAACTTAGTTGATGTATACGCACGATACGAACCAACTGAGCAGTTACGTTTTGACCTTTCTATTCAAAACTTATTTAACGAAACATACCGAAGCCACGGCAGTGTTGGCGACTTTAGTAAATTTGGTAAAGGCTATGAAACATTAAAAGGTATGTATGAACCAGGCCGTGATATACGTTTAAGTGTGTCTTATCAGTTTTAAATTTGCTGGATGATAATCAATTCTGAAGGTAATTAATGATTTAAACTTTAATCATATAAAAGAGAGTTTAACCCTAAGTTGAACTCTCTTTTTTGTATCAAGTTAAAATCAAGTTCTGTGATCTGCTGCAAAACCACCTTGTGATTTACAAAGGGAAATTAGCACATCGCCTTCTTCCCAAGAGCTTAATTGTTTACTCCACAAAATGTTAAATGGATTGCCTGCAACTGGCTTATGGCAGGTTATATGACCATAATATTCAGGGAAAGAATTAACATATGCAGAGGCCGAAACAGATATACCCATTGTCATGGCTGCAACAACGCTTGTAAGTAAAGTTTTCATAATGATTCCTTATAAATTATTTTTATAGAATGTTGTTAGAGATTAAAAATTATTCCTTTTTTAATCTCTAACAATAAAACCATACCTACTGTGTTATTGCAAATGCCTAGGTCACCCTAAATTTTCATTAAACTTTTTGACCTCACCCGCTTTCATTAAACAATAAACCGCTGGTAAAACAATCAAAGTGAGTAACACTGCGCTCGACATGCCGCCGACCATAGGTGCTGCAATTCGACACATCACTTCAGAGCCTGTGCCATCACCATATAAGATTGGTAACAGGCCAATAATGATGGTTGCCACTGTCATCATCACAGGTCGAACACGTAACCCTGCTCCGTGTAAAATGGCTTCTAGATAATCCGCTTTTTTAATAGCTGTGCCTTTGGCTTTGTGTTCATCTTTTAAATCTTGCAGTGCTTGATTCAAATACACCAACATGATCACGCCAATTTCTACAGCAACGCCGGCCAATGCGATAAAACCAACGCCAACAGCAACCGAGAAATTAAAACCTTCTAGATACATGAGCCATAATCCGCCGATCATCGCCATCGGCAATGTTGCGATAATCACCACGACTTCGCTCAAACGTCTGAAGTTTAGGTAAAGTAAAATAACTATAATCGCCAGCGTTAATGGCACAACATAGCTCAACTTCTCTTTAGCCCGCTCCATATATTCATACTGCCCGGCCCAACTGATTGAATAACCAGCAGGTAGTTCAAGCTCTTTGGCTAGTAATGCTTTGGCATTTTCAACATAATTGCCGACATCAATGTCTTCAATATCGATATACGTCCAACCATTTAAACGGGCATTTTCGCTCTTGATACCCGGCGAACCATTTTCGATATAAACATGCGCGACATCACCCAACGCAATACGCTGGCCTGTGGGTGTCACCATCGGCATTCGCGCTAATTGCTCAGGAGAATTTCGATAGTCTTGGGGGTAACGCAAGTTCACCGGATAGCGCTCTTGCCCTTCAACGGTTTGGGTTACATTCATTCCCCCAATGGCCGTTGCAACCACTTGCTGTACATCGGCGATATTTAAACCATAACGTGCCGCCTTAATGCGATTGATATCAACCTTGATATAACGACCACCAGCAACACGCTCTGAATACACAGAGGCCGTGCCTTCAAGCATAGGTAAAAGCGTTTCGAGCTGTTGACCAATATCTTGAATTACATCGAGATCTGGCCCTGCTACTTTTATGCCCACAGGCGTTTTAATGCCTGTTGCCAGCATATCGATACGGGTTTTGATTGGCATAACCCAAGCATTTGTCACTCCGGGTAATTTCACCAATGCATCCAGCTCTTTTTTCAATCTCTCAGTAGTCACGCCCTCGCGCCACTGTGATTTGGGTTTTAACTGGATAAAGGTTTCGATCATGGTAAGCGGCGCAGGATCGGTGGCGGTTTCAGCACGGCCTACTTTACCAAACACATTCTCGACCTCAGGAATAGTACGAATAAGCTTATCAGTTTGTTGTAACAACTCTCTGGCTTTACCAATTGAAATACCCGGATACGTCGTAGGCATATACATTAAATCACCTTCATCTAAAGGTGGTATAAACTCGCTGCCGATCTTATCTAGTGGATAAAAACCAACTATTGTGACAGCAATTGCCGCTAAAATTGTGGTTTTCGGAAAACGTAAAACGCCTTTCAGAACTGGCATATAAATAGCAATCAGTAATCTATTCAGCGGGTTTTTACACTCAGGTAGTACCTTACCGCGAATAAAGTAGCCCATTAAAACAGGTACTAAGGTGATCGCTAAACCGGCAGACGCTGCCATGGCATAGGTTTTGGTATACGCAAGCGGCGCGAACATGCGCCCTTCTTGGGCTTCAAGAATAAACACAGGTAAGAAGCTAACGGTAATAATCAGCAAGCTAAAAAATAACGCTGGCCCTACTTCACTGGCGGCTTTGCCCACCACTTGCCAACGGTTTTCATCAGTCAGAGGGGTCTTTTCCATGTGTTTATGCATGTTTTCAATCATTACGATGGCACCATCTGTCATCGCACCGATGGCGATCGCAATGCCACCTAACGACATGATGTTGGCATTAATCCCTTGAAAATACATAACAATAAAGGCAACTAAAATCCCCATAGGTAAACTTATCACTGCCACAATTGAAGAACGCAAATGGAACAAGAAAGCTGCACAGATCAGGGCTACAACTATCAATTCTTCGGTGAGTTTGCCCCAGAGATTATCGACTGCTCTATCGATTAAAGCAGAGCGGTCATATACAGTGACAATTTCAACGCCCTCAGGCAAGCCCGCTTTTAGCGATTCTAATTTAGCTTTCACGCCATCAATGGTGGTTTTGGCGTTTTCACCAAAGCGCATGACGACAACGCCACCCACAACTTCGCCCTCGCCATTCAGCTCAGCAACACCGCGCCGCATTTGCGGACCGAGATTTACCACGGCCACATCGGCAATTGTAAGCGCCACGCCTTTTTCATTCACACCTAAAGGAATTTGCAGAATATCTTGCACACTTTGAATATAACCCGTCGCGGTAACCATATATTCCGCTTCAGCCATTTCAAGCACCGATGCGCCTGTTTCTTGGTTGCCCCGCTGTAATGCTGTTTGCACATGATTTAACGGAATACCATAGGCGCGCAGCTTATCTGGGTCGACTTGTACTTGGTACTGCTTCACCATACCGCCAACTGCGGCGACTTCTGAGACACCTGCTACAGATTGCAATTCGTATTTTAAGAACCAATCTTGAATACTGCGCAGTTGGCTAATGTCATGTTTACCTGTTTTATCAACCAATGCGTACAAATACACCCAACCTACGCCTGTAGCATCAGGACCTAATTGAGGTTTTGCACTACTGGGTAAGCTTGGTGCAACTTGACTTAAGTACTCTAACACCCGTGAGCGCGCCCAGTACAAATCAGTCTTATCGTCGAAAATAATATAAACGTAAGAGTCGCCAAAGAAGGAGTAACCTCGAACCGTTTGTGCACCAGGCACCGATAACATGGCGGTAGTCAGTGGAAATGTCACCTGATCTTGCACCACTTGTGGTGATTGACCGGGGTAACTGGTTTTTACGATCACCTGTACATCAGATAAATCGGGAATGGCATCAACAGGGGTATTCTTTAACGAGAACAATCCTGCACCAACTAAAATTAAACTCATCAACACCACGAAGAAACGGTTGCTGAGTGACCAGCGAATAATAGCTGCAATCATATTGCCTCCTCGTGATTAGTGGTGGGCGTGTTCGTTCATCGGCATATCACCATCCTGCATAACCTTTTTATCGGCTATTTTGCTGATGGCGATGACTTTAAAATCTTGTGCCGTATCAAAAGTAAATTCGATATTATCACCCGCTTTGAACGTTGAAATATCCAGCTCATTGATGACCTCAAAGTCCATGGTAGCAGGCCCTCGGCCCCACTTTTCAATGGCTTCGCGACTGATATTGATAACACGAGCGTCAAAATCAATGGAATTAATGACACCATTTACTGTTGCTTGTGTATCAGGCGCTGCAACTTCAACTTTGCCCATAATATGAATGGCTGAAACTGGATAGCTGCCATCATCTTGTTTGGTGATCTCAAAATGTAAACTATGGCCTACTTCTAGCGCATCAAAGTCAGCTTGGTTAAGCACACCAAAATCCATCACCATTTGCGGCCATTGCCAAGCTTCAACTGGCGCATGATCGATTGTCACACTTTGCTCTGTGTCAGATTTTGCGGTGACAACCCCTTCAGCCCATACAGAAGTCGGTACTTCGGCATATTCCATACGTTTAAAATCTGATGATTTACTCGATTCAGAATCAATCAGGAATTGCGCAGATGTGACGACGGTATCGCCTTCATTGAGGCCTTCTAATACTTCAATTTGGCCTTGATATACTTGACCAATTTGCACGGCAATAGATTTAAATTGCCCATCACCCAAAGCTAAGACCACGCGGTTTTGTTTGCCCGTTCTTATAACTGACTCGATTGGTGTAAGAATACTATCTTGTTTTGCTTTACCGCTTATTTGCAATTGCGCATACATGTTTGGCTTGAGCGCGCCATCTTTGTTTTCGAAACGTAGACGTACACGTAGCGTGCGATTTTTTTCATCTAGCGTTGGATAAATGTAATCCACTTCTCCATGCCATGCACGCGCTGGCTGATAGTCTAGAGTCATGTGCACGGGCAAACCAACCGTTACCGACGCTGCATCCCGCTCAAATACTTCGGCTTCAACCCAGACATTGCTTAAATCGCCAATGCTCATCATGGTTGTGCCCGGTTGTACATAATAGCCTTCACGAATTTTTAAGTTGGCAACCACACCATTTTGCGGCGCATAAAAAGTCACATTTTGGCTAACATTTTTGTTTCGTTGTAACTGCTCGATAAAAATATCGTCAATATGAAGCGCTCTTAATCGAGCCTTGGCGGCTTCTATTAATCCAAACTCTTTGCCACGCAAAGCGATTAAAAACTCTTGTTGTGCGTTTACAAGCTCTGGAGAATACAAGGTATAGAGCGCTTGGCCTTTTTTAACTTTTTGCCCTGTTGTTTTAACGAATAGTTGCTCAACCCAACCCGATACCCGCGGGTGAATATGTACGAGGTTGTCTTCGTCATACTGAATATAACCCACGGTATTAATTGTTGGCGTCATGTCTCTCAATGTGACTTTCGCAGTTCGAACCCCTAAGTTGTTTATCACTTCAGGAGAGATTTGAATTGCACCCGGCCCGTGTTCATCTTCGCTGTTAGACTCTTCGTATACCGGAATTAGATCCATGCCCATCGGAGATTTACCGGGTTTATCTCGACGGTAGTTCGAGTCCATTGGCGCAACCCAATAGAGCGGTTTTTTTTCGTCACTTTGTTCAGCATGCGCACTGTGTTCTGCATTTGATTGCGAATAAAAGTACATACCCGCACTGCCCGCGGCAATGCCTAAACTGAGCAATACTGCATTGGTAATAAATTTCGACATCAGAATTGCTCCTTATAACTGTTTACTTCAGCGAATACTTCGTAGCTGCCATCTTTTTTTAGCAATAGCACTTTATAGGCTTGAAACCTTTCATCAATTTCCATCCCCGGTGAGCCAAGAGGCATTGCTGGCACGCTTAACCCAATCGCATTATTCGGTGGAGATTGTAAAAACTGCTTAATGAATTTCGCAGGTACATGACCTTCGAAGGCAAATCCGTCAGCATGCACTGCGGTATGGCATGAGCGGTATCTTGCTTCAATGCCGTACTGACTTTTTATCTCGCTCATTTGCGGGTGCGAAAAGTTTTTGCCTTCGACCTTAATATTTTGGGAGGTGAGATGATCTAACCATAAGGTACAACAACCACAAGTCGGGGTTTTAGCAACCAGTAGCTCTATGGCTTTGTCTTGTGAAAAACTGTTGTTTGAAAAAATACTTAAAAATAACGAAAGTGAATAAATTAACTTTGAGAAAACTCGCATCGCCTGCGCTCCTAATCACAATAAAAACAAAACAATAAAAGAGGTGATTAATCGGACACACACGCCAAATTTTAGGCGCACTGATCCTAGATTAGGCAAAAATCGGCGGGCGATAGAGATTAGAAATCGTTGCGGCTGGTGGTGTTAACTGCGCATTTTGAATTTTTTCAAAACTAGAGAAAAAGCCAAGCGTTTGAACTGACTGTGGGACATAAGTAAAAGCATGACAGGCATTAATCGGGCAAACACATTCAACCTCGCAGCAATCCATTGACGACATTTCGTCTTTTGACATTCCGTCTTGTGACATTACGTGATGCATCTTGCTGTCTTGAGTCATCATGGTCATATCGCACTCATGGGCAGCAAAAGCCGTCATTTGGCCAAATGGCGAAACGACTAAACTTAAAAACAGCATAATTGATACGATGAATTTAAACATAACAACTCAATATAATTAACTGCCGTTAATGCTAAACAATTTTTGTCAGGATGGCAAAGCCTGTGACTATACTTAGATAGCCTAGCAGTAAAGTATTTGCAGGCACAGCATGTATTAACATACTTGGCATTTGTTTATATTGTCTGTATTTCAAAACAAAGAAGCCGTCTCCTTCAAACTGAGAAAATCGTTCAAAGTAGGGTTTAAGTTTTTTGAGGTAAGGTTCAAAGTAGGCCTTAAATGCACTCACATAGAACATGCAGAACGTCGATGCGCCCATGACTTCAAGCATCAAAGTCAATTCCATAGCCACGAAAATTTCTGGCCCTGCAAACACAACAACAATTAACATTGCCAAGCTGTACCAAGAAAATTGTTTTATTTTTTCAATGAGTTTTTTGTAAGACTTAACTAATAGCTTCATGCTCTTACTTCCTTTTTCGTACCTGCAAAATGCTAAATCCAGATACTAGCAAAAAGCCATTAAATATAAAAACCGATTAATTAACAAACAAATAACAACGGAGTACTGAAGTTATTTCTAAACTTAAAGAGAACGCCATAATCCAAAGGTGATGTTATGAGTAAACTAACTTTGGGAATAATTGGTGGGCTCTTAAGCGCAATTATTGGCTTTATTGCATGGCAGCAACTCACCCCGCCAGATCCATTCCTTGCTAGACAGGTGAAATCAATTGCACCTGCAGAAGATAACTATTTAATCGATTTTTACCCCCATATTTCTGAACACCAACGTCCTGAAGAAACTTACCCATTCCCCATTCCACTTGGTGGAGTCGGACCATCAACAAACTTATATTCAGGGCCAAACCAATATCCCTTCTTTTGTATGTCGGTAGATTCAAAGGTTGGCCAACCTGAGGTAGATAATCAAGAGGGCCTTGGTGTGCCAGTGACAAGTGAGAGCGGTGAACTTTTAGGTTTCAGCAAAGATTGTGGTGTTAAATCACACTTACAATACTTTGCCATTAATGCTGACAAACAGCCTGAAAAACTCACATTGGAGCAGGCTAAAAACTACCAGGGGGCGCTATTTAGAGCTGAGCAAGGCACAATTAATCGCTTTATTTATACCATTGTGATGCCTATCAAGCCTGACGAAGTGGGTGATAGATTAGCAAAGTCGCAATGGAATAATCGATTGGTGTATCAATTTAATGGCGGTTCAGGCATTGGCTTTAGACAAGGCAGGCAAAAAACCCATAAAGTCATGCAGCGCCAAGTAGACCAACTACTCGATGGTTATGCCATTATCAGCTCTAGTGGCAATAAAACCAGCTATACCTATAACATGCTTCTAGCCGAAGACACTGCTCGCAGAGTTAAAAAGCAATTCACCAGTTTATATGGTGAGCCACTTTATACAGTGGGTGTAGGCGGCTCGGGTGGCGGCCTTGCGCAATATTTAATTGCTCAAAATAGCACTGGCATTTTAGACGGCTTGCTGCCTCTTTATAGTTATCCGGATATGATCAGCCAAACCACCTATGCGCTCGATTGTGATCTCCTAAACAACTATTTTACCTTTAGAGCCGATGACAGAAAGGCATGGCGAGATTGGGATAGACGACGCTTAATTGAAGGCATGAATGCCATTAATGACTTTCCGCAAAGAGCAGGTTTTTTGCAACCTCTAAATCAACTTATGGCCGGTTTTGTGCCTAGCTTCCCCGATGGTAACAGCGAATGTATAAACGGTTACTTTGGCCTATCTGCTTATATTAACAACCCTAAACAGGGCTTTTTAAGACCTTTATTTGCTGATTCTGTGGTAGAACAAAATAACTGGAGTTATTGGCAAGACATGAAGCATGTACTTGGCACGGATCAGCAAGGTTTTGGTCGTTCAACTTGGGACAACGTGGGGGTGCAATATGGGTTAAATGCACTACTTGATAATAAGATCAGTATCGAGGAGTTTTTCGATATTAACTACAACATTGGGGCTTGGAAGTCACAACCCACCATGCAAGTAGAGCATATCATTACCCCACTTGGTCCGCACAAACCGCTTTGGCTCTCTCTTTGGGGTAGTGAAAACATTTATGAAGCAAACCATGGCCCTGCTCAGCGTCATACTGCCAGCCTTGAAGCCATTGAGGCAGCTTATCGTTCAGGCCAAGTGTTTATTGGTAAAGTAGACTTGCCCATTATTGATGCCAGACATTATCTGGAAAATGAGTTAGACATGCATCATATGTCAGCCTCTTTTTATAGTCGTTTACGAATAGATAAAGCCAATGGCGATCACAAAAATCACATTATTTGGGTCGCTCATAAAGATCATGACCCAACACAAGCCGCGTTTGCCATGATAGATAAGTGGCTTTTAAACCTTAAACAAAACCCTAACCTGAGTGTTATCGAGGCAAAGCCGCAAGAGTTAGGCGATACCTGCTTCGAAGCCGATGGCAGTACCTATGCAAAAGGCGAGGATGTGTTTAATGGCAAATGGAATCAAAAGCCAGACGGCGCATGTCAGTCACGTTTTCCGATGTTCAGTACCAGCCGAATTGAATCGGGCGGCCCTTGGGCTGGCGACATCTTCAAATGCCATTTAATTGATGTCGAAACAGCAATAGAAAAAGGCATGTATGGCTCGCACCCTATTACTAAATTAGCCGAGCAATTAAAGACCGTTTTCCCCCATGGCGTCTGTGATTATGAGCTAGGGGATATGGGTCGACCGAGTAACATTTAGATGCGGATTTACCCTCTCACATTTGTGCGCGACATGAAGTCGCGCCTATAAGTTTAGATTATGAATAGCTGTTTTAATCGCCTTAAACTCTTGTACAATCTAAACTTGTTTTATGTATGGGAAACTTAAATGAACGCGCTTTTCTCTTATGGCACGCTACAGCAACCTCAAGTGCAACTTGATACATTTGGTCGTTTACTTGAAGGCCAAAAAGATACTCTGATTGGCTACAAACTGGGTGAAGTTAAAATCACTGACGAAGCAGTCATTAAAAGTAGTGGTAAAGAATACCACCCAATTCTAATTAAATCGGATCATGAGGAAGACACTGTAGATGGCACAGTATTCTTAATCACAGATGCTGAATTACAACAAGCTGATGACTATGAAGTTGATGACTACCAGAGAGTCGAAGCGCAATTAAAGTCAGGTAAAACATGCTGGATTTACGCTGCAGCAAATTGATTTAACTCTCTCAACTACAACTACTGACTTTTACTTACACTCTATTACAGTTTATTTGTATACATAAATAAAAGTCTGACACTAAAATTGAAACACTTGCTTAATAAGATTTTAAAAATTAAACCTCTACTCGTTCTAAACTATAAAAAGGAAAGATAATGCGCAAATTAACTTGTCTCGTTTTGCCATTCGCTTTAGCAACCATTAGTGGCTGCTCCACGGAAACAACTGAGTCTGATAATGTTAAAACCAGAGCAATATGGTCAAATATATATGTCACATCAGGGGGATATGATAGTCGAGTTATCGCTGAACTAAACTTAACCGATGAATTTGGCAATAACATAAGTTTATCAAGTTCTGATAAGTTAGAAGCAAGTGTAGGCAGCGACACTAAAACTCTAGAAAAACATACTGACGTATTTGATGTTGATTATCGTGCCATCTTTGACGAACACAGTGAAAACACCCAATATGTTGTCAATTTTGTACGTTCAGAAGATAACGTCACCCTCACAAATACACTTACTATGCCTGCACCATTTGAAATACTTGCCCCGCAGAAGAGCCAATCATTCTCTAATTCTGAACAGTTAGTGATCGAATGGTCTAATCATAGCACTGCTGACAAATTAGATGTAACACTCAGCTCAACTTGCAAACTCAAAGACGGTGGGACTCAAGGTAATGCTGAAAAATTTGAGAATGTGACAGACGACGGTAAGTTAACCATAGATCTAGATACTCTCGATATGTTTAAAGATGAAAACTTAAACACACGCCAAAACTGCTCAGTTAATCTTCTTGTTGAACGATTTAGATTAGGCAGTGTTGATAGCAATTATGCCAGTGGTAGTAAAAGCAGAGCGTCACAACAAAGACGTTTGGATGATATAACTATTACACTGCGATAATACAAATACCCTTCAACAAAGCGTTACAAAATCGTTAAATAAATTAACCTTTATTGTATACCTATTATGCAATAACAATTCAAAAAGGGTGCTCTAGAAATTTTAAGCACCCTTAAATCATAAGCTTAGAGTAAATACACTCAAATCGACCAGTTAGTAATATTGCTGTAATAAAACTCTTGGATAATACATACCATCTTATACAGCAACCAATTTAAAGTTATGAACCACTCACCGTTATTGCTCGGATTCACACCCCGTACAATGAACGACCTAGATAATTACAGTGTGCAACATACCTGTCAGTACGACACATTAAAGCTAGATTATGCAAAAGAAGGCATAACCTTTAATTGCGTCTTACCGTACGATGCACAGATTGGTGATGTGATTTCATTATCGGCAACAAAACTTGATGCAAGAGCTGAAAGTTTTAGTGCAGAGACTACTTTAACGAAAGCTGATTTAGAAAATAAGAATGCAATACTTAAGCTGATAGGTGAAGGTGAAACCGATGATTACCTCATGCAGCTAAACTTGCTTGGTCTACATGGCTCAATTAAAAATTCAGCTGAGTTTAATGCGCATATAAAAAGCCAAGCAATTAAAAACAAAAGAATGAACACAATTTCCCCTTGGCTCATAAGTGCTAAAAAACAGGGGGCAAAACTGATGTCAGTGATGCTCTCAGCTTTTTAGATTACTAGGCTGTTTTTCAGCCCCGCTAATTTAGCGGGGCTTTTTTTCACCAATAAATAAAACCCAAAGGAATAATAAAACCAAAAGCGACTAATATCGCTCTTCTCCCCCAAGGACTATATTTTCCTTTGACCATAAACAATGCGCTTATTGCTAGGAAAATAAGCAAGCCAGCAAATAAATCCGAAAAAACTATCCATGCTTGATGGGTTTCATTTAAATGCAGTCTATTTATAGCTTGAAAAACTGGGCGAGCTTCAATATGTTCAAAAATAAGTTGGTGATTATCAAGGTTCAGCGTGATGTTTCCATCATTTTTTAAAAACACTTTAAACTGGGTCGGTGAGGCCCAATACGTTGCTTTTACCTCTACCCCTTCATCGATATAGTTAAATATTTGCGAAAGTAAAATCTCATCACTCGTTTCATGCCACTTCGTAATAGGGGCTTGGATCCGTTTATGTGTAACTTGATAGTTTGGATTCCAGTCATCTTTATGATTCACCGCAATACCAGATACAGCAAAAACTAAAACCATACCGATACAAAAATAGCCTACATCTCGATGTAGGCTTCTATTGAAACGATACCAATTAATGTTTCTCAGTTTATTGATCAAGGATCGAAACCCCAGTAGGTACTAATTGATATATAACTAGCGGCTCAGTGACAGAGGCAGGGTCAAACACTTCATTCTTAGCAATGGCTTGCTGAGCTTTAATTTGCTTTGTGCGCTCAAGGTCAAACTCGATTTTATTCAGTTTTCCGGTTGCGATAGCTTGACTGCCTTTTGCACTCATTGGGAAAACCATGTCGCCATCTCTCACCTTTATTCTCAGATTTTCGAAACGTTTATCAGATGCAATCGTCATCCAACAGCCTCGCTTTTTACAAACCCCCACAACAGTGCCTTTTATTGTTACAGGCGAACTTAGGTATTTATCTGGCTGTTCCAAAATAGTCGAAATTTTTGTTACTTGCTTCACATCAACTTCTGTACCAAAGTTTAAATTCTTAGCGAATGCCAAATCTGGAAAGCTTAATAATAATAAAGCCGCAACTAACATAGATTTGTAATACATATTATTCCTTATTAATACTCATAAAAATTGTGGTGAGGGCCTCGAGCAGGCGATGCCGTGATTGAATGTAAGAAAGCTTCAAGGGCTTTCATTTCTTCGTAGTTCAAATTTAAAGGCTTTAAAAGCTTTGATGTCACAGGAGACATTTCATCATTAGGGTCTTTAGTAAATTTAAATCCGCCCGCATTATAGACGTTTAATATCCCTTCCATATTGGCGAAACTCCCATTATGCATCCAAGGTTTGGTATTCATAACACCACGTAAGCTTGGTGTTTTAAATTTACCAACATCATCAGGCTGTTTCGTCACTTTGAATCGCCCTAAATCTTCTAACTCACGTTTGTACCATGTAAGTCCTAGGTTATGAAATTTATTGTCACTAAACAATGGGCCCGAATGACAATTCATGCATCGTGCTTTTGTTCTGAATAAATGCAGACCCCAGAGAGCCTGATCTGATAATTTCTTAGAAAATGCCAACTTGGCTTTTTCATTTTTTTGCTTTGATGATTGTAAAAAATAGTCAAAGTCACTCGACCTAGACAAGATGGTTCGTTGATAAGTGGCAAGCGCTTTAGCAATGTCTGTTGCTTTTACCCTATCCGCATTGAATACTTTTTTAAATTCTGCTTTGTAAACTTCATTTTGATTAAGGCGTTGTTCCAACTCTTCAATTGAAAAGTTCATTTCCACAGGATCTAAAATTGGCATTAAGGCTTGCTCCTCTAACGAAGCTGCTCTGCCGTCCCAAAATAACGTTTGCCAAAACGCTGAGTTTTCAATGCTTGGCGCGTTTCTTCTGCCTTTTAATCGATCATGACCAAAAGACACAGCGCGACCATCGGCCCAACCTAAGTCTCTATCATGGCAGCTTGCACAGGCAATTTGACCTGAGCGAGACAGTCTAGGATCATGAAATAGCTTTTCTCCTAGAAGCACTTTTTCTTTACTAAAAGGATTAGCTTGCGGGAAAATTGGTATTGGTATAAAACCAATCTCAACATGCTCAACGCCCTCATCTAAAGTTGGCTTTGGCCACAAGTGCGCTGGTTGCGAGTATTGCTCTCTTAAATTGTCGATATTTATATCATTTGCCAATGATAGCATTGGCAAAAATATAAATATCAAAGTGATGACGGTAGTAAAACGGTGCATGTTATTTATGCTTTAACTCAAACATTTCTGGATCTTTAGCTGCCAATTTTTTTGCCGCATTTAACTGAGATGCTTTCACACTAATACAATGTTTTTTCTCATTTTCGCGAGCCGACACAAACTCAATGCCTAGTTCATGCTTTTCTAATTGAATTGCATGAACATCGTTTTCGGGTTCATAGCAAAGTGACGCAACAACGGCTGTGGTCAAAAGTAGTGATGTCATAATGATATTTCCTATTATTTATGTATTTGATATGTTTCTAATATGAGTAATTTAAGCCAAGCCAAAAACGACGCCCAAGCTCTAAACCCGTCGAAAATGGCGCCACTTGGTAGGTGCGTTTGTTCAGTAAATTTTCACCTTCGAAAGAAAAAGACAGAGTGTGCTTACCAACAAGTGGGACCGAATACTTGATACTGCCACTCAATAACCAGTAAGCAGGTCTTTCTTGAATACTATAAACCGGGTAGCGAGTTTCACTAGGTTGGCAACCATCACATAAAGATGAAGCACTCTTCACTGATTCAGTTGCGCCTGTGTTGTAAAGTGCATCTTGCTTAGAGTGATATCGAATAAATGAAGAGACAGACCAGTTTCCAAAGCGCCCACCCCAACTCAAGTTGGCAATAATAGGGCGATTAAAATCTTTTTTGACTAAATCAAGGTCATGTTTAGTCACCAACGCTAAATGCTCATAATTAACTGACGCATTCTTAATATTGCTGTTAGCAAGAAATACTAGCTCATCAGTGTTGTAGTCAAAGTTTAAAAAGCACTTTGGAAAATCCGGACAAGTGCGCGCTTCACCATCAAAGGTTTTTTCATCCGTGACATTCTTAACGTGTGATACGTTAAATTGCACATGCTGATTATCAAATGATGCCATCCAAGACAGTGAGTAACGATCATATTGACTGTAACCTGAGTTGGCGCCATACAAGATTGATTCTCCCGAATCATTAAACCCTTTTTCTCGATTAATTTGATCTTTATTGCGTCTGTTTATCCATTTCAACTCCACAGTGCCACCGAACAGTTGATGACGATAAGCCAGTGTAAATTCGTCACTATATGGGGTTTTCAAATCTTCGTAGACATGCCGATGCCCTCTGTTTTTCAAAGCGCTTTGCCAATTTAACACGCGATTATTAAATGCGGCTCTGTACTCGTTATAAGTAGGCAGTTTCGCTTCATTTAATTTGTAATTAAGGCCGTCATTAGAATAATAGCGACTCGCGCCAAAGACGAATTGAGCGTCATCATCAAAAAAGTTGTAAGACCCTCTAAACCTTGGAGAAACATTATGGTTTTTGAAAAAGTCATTGAAATCATAACGAAAACCCGTAGCAACAACTAAGTCTTGCCATTGTATTTCATGATCGACATAGGCCGAGAACTTGTTCATGTTTGCTTCAGACTCAGCGGCCGGTATGACGGTTCTGCCCTGAAAATACTGGCCAGAAGCAATAATATTCTCACTGTATAGCAGTAGATCACTTTCGTCTGTGAAATCGAGCGGCCTTCCTAACTCTTCTTCTAGCTGTGAAAGCGATTTTTTATATTCACTTTCAATACAATCTATGGTGTAACCTGCGCAGTTAATGTTTGCAGCAGAGACGGCATCATTGAAGGCAATAGAATCGTCTAATCGATTAAACTGTGAATATAAATACTCATATTCAAAACCAACATTGGTTTGATGAACTAAACTATTTGAGCTTATCTCTGAAAACTCAAAGTCATGTTTAAAAAGTACTGAGCGTTGATTTTTCTCAATATCGCCAAAGCCCCCTTCAAGGAAAGTTTTAGAGTAGTGAGACTCAGGAAGAGCTTTACCCGGTTGATTTAACCAAACAAACCAAGCTGGTGGCGCATCTTTTGAATTCTGACTTTGTTTGTACACAAACAGGTTTTCAAAAGCCCCCCATGATCGTTCTCCCTCCCACTTTAAAGAGGCTTTTTGTCCGCCTCCCTCTTCAGAATAAGGTGAATTTTTCGCAGTTTCAGCAAAGTACTCTCCACTATATGGTCCATGAAAAAGATTTAGGGTAAGTGAGTCATTTGCTGTTAACTCATATTCAAATTTAAGCAGTGCATTATAGTTTTCTTGTTGCTCAATCTTTAGATCACCAACGCGTTCAACACTTTCTTTAGAGCTTAAAAGCTGGATTTGAGCAAGAAAGCTTAAGTCAGCTGTGATCGGCGATGACACATAAGCACTGTAAGCACTTTTTTCGAACACAGCATCTTCGTCTTTAAATCGACCTTCATGTGTGGGTGAATAAAACCGATTGTACTTTACAAAGCTATCTGCGGTTTTTCTAAAACTAAAACCCGCTTTTAATTCATCAGCAATCTTTCTAGTGTCGGCAATCACAACGCCACCTGAAAACGCACCATATTTTGCTGGCACATTGCTGTCATATACCTCAATGCTTTCAACCAACTCAAGATTCAAAAAAATTTCCTGACTGTGGCCAACAACGTCATCCGCAAGATTTTTATCTGACGTTACGCTTGAATCATTCAATAAAGAGTTATTTGAAACACCATCGATTAAATAGGCTGTTTGTGCACCTGAGGCACCAGATATAGATACCTCTGATGGACGGATATTTGAAACCTGATCGGCCGATTGTGCTGATTCGGCATATTGCACACCGGGAAGTATTGCCAGTACCTCATTCAGATTGCCATTACCGAATCGATAGTCTTCGATCATTTTACGATTTAGGTTGTAGCGCCCCTTACTCGAGAAAGAGATGGGGTTAATTTTATCGCCACGTACTTCGATCACCTCAAGAATTGAACCACATTTGTCTGACTTTGATTGCGTGTCACATTGTACAAATTTAGACTGTTCAATTTGCTTATGTGTTGTTGGTGGCTTGCTTTCTTCATTTGAGAAAACAGGAGAAGTTAGCACAAGGCTAACCGCTCCTATATAAAATGTATGCTTCATGACTACTTTTTAGATGCATCTAGAGGATATGCGTCTTGGTCATCATTGACACCATCGTTATCACTATCAAGGTCTAACTCTATCCCAGAGTCAGTGATCATTTGCTCGGTTGCAAAAGGCGCAAAGAAGTTCGCTTTGCCATCACCATCTGTATCTACAGTCGCAATATTCGTTGTTACGAATTGATTCAAAACA
This sequence comes from Pseudoalteromonas phenolica, assembly GCF_001444405.1. Lineage (NCBI taxonomy): Bacteria > Pseudomonadati > Pseudomonadota > Gammaproteobacteria > Alteromonadales > Pseudoalteromonadaceae > Pseudoalteromonas > Pseudoalteromonas phenolica. The sequence goes on along the minus strand of NZ_CP013188.1, from coordinate 792,930 downwards.
CTGAGTGCATTGGCAACTTGGTTGATGATTGAATCTATTTCAACCTCACCTAAACCTGATTTGTCTTTTAACGCGAGTGCTTGTTCAAATTGATCCAGTTTTATGAGTTGATCTGAAAACACTGTATAAAAAGTCGCTTTTTGCTGTACAGAGCCATTGACATCTAATCTGGCTATATTCCACGTAACTAGATCTGCCCACAGCGCATTGGCTTTGTTTAGCTCAACAGCAAAGTTATCATTTTGACCCGCTGATTGCTTAATCGCACTTTGAAGGGCAACAAAGTTTAAATCTCTATATCTAGAGTTATTAAAAAAATCTCTTGTCAAAATAAATTGATATTCAGCATCAATATTAGTTTCAAGCTGCTTTATAAGCACAATAGCCTCAGCCAAAGATTGATTAGCTTTAGTGTGCAACCCACCTCTTGCCAAACTCACAGCAAGTTGCATCATGTCTTCCACTTTTTCGCTTAGCTCTTTCTCATCATAGGCTTGAATAGACGCTTTTACTTTGGCGATCACTGGCTCTGCTTGGCTTTCTTGTCCAAGTAGCCCATGATGTTTAATTAAATCTAAATGTGCTTGCGCAACGTTTTCGATTAAAACATCTGTACCCTGAGGAGTAGAGTAATGTGTATTTGCAATGTCGCGGCATGTCGCAAGTGCATCAATCGCATAAGTGTTATACTTTTGTTCAGCGGTTAACCTATTAAGTTCTATAAAAGTATTGAGTACAAGGTTACAGCCCGTTGCTCCTGTTACAAATGTTGTTGTATCAAGATTTTGAGCTAGATATTTTTCGTCTTTCAGTACATTTAATGCTTCTATAACAAACTTGCCTGCGGCCTCATATTCACCTTGCTCAATTAAGATTGCAGCTGCGCCTGGATTTGAAGCATTAAAAGCAAGCAAATCAGTAAATAGTGGCCTAAGGTTCTCATCATCACGGGTGTTTAGCACTTTTTGTAACGCGTCATCTTTATTTGTTGCATTACGAACACTCGCCATTAAACGTGCTTCTTCAGCCTCTTCAATCAGCATACTTCTGTAGAAGCTAGTTTCGTCATATTTGACGGCTAGAGTATCTTCTACGCTAAGTTCTGGATATAACACCACAAAGCGCGTCGCCATATCAACTAATCCAAACGGATACTCTACATGTGTTACGTCAGCATGTTCATCGGCGAGGATTGGATAGTTTTCGTCAATACCAGCTACACCATGTAGCGCTAAACCATCCAGTAAAGCAGGTTTCGCAGCATCTAGCTCACCTAGCTTAATATAGTTATCAACTACATAACTCAGCGCTACTTGACGCACACTATGATAAAACTTACCCAAATTACCGTTTCTGTCGTTACGAACTTCCCTTGCTGCAATCAATTTAGAGTAACCGTATAAACGGTCATTCATTTCAACAGCTCTTAGCCTGTCAGCTTCGTTGCGGGATGATTGCCAGTATTCGATTTCTGCATCAACAGAGTCTTTAAAAGCAAAGACCAGTCGTAATGCTTGTGTTGTCGCATCGCTATCTAGAATCGTTTTGAATAAAATATCAAGAATATTGTAGCTCTGATTGGCAAGCTCAAACTCACCGGCCTGCCTGTAAGAAATTGCCAGTTCATCAAAAAACACCTGATCGTTTGAGCTGAAATTGGCCAACCCTTTATCGGCGATATGTTTCGTATAAAGGTTATTAGCTTTTAATCTGAGGGCATTTGCCTCTGTGTATAAGCCTTGATTGTTGTAATGATTTGAGACTGAAAGAAGTGCATCAGCAAGCTGCTCTTCTTTAACGATCGCACTTTCGGTTAAAAACCTTTCTACTTCTTTGGTTAGACCCGCAGCGGCATAACCTGAAGCTAAATTTGCATTAAGTAAACCTAAGTTCACATCGCTTTTAACTTCTGGCAGCATACTCTCTGCACGCTTTAGATGTGAATGGCCACTTGCGTAATAGTAATATGCACGATCAGCATTGGTAGTTAAGCCTGTGGCTATCGCGATTTCTTTGCTAACAGAAGCACCATTGCTATCTGTCACTGTTAACTCAAACTTATCTTCAGCAACGGTTAAAGACTGCGGCGTATAAGTAATTTCACCCGTTTGGCTATTTATTTCAAGTTCACCATTTTCAGGTGAATGAGTAATAGAATAGGTTAATAAATCTTGTTCAATATCAGTGGCAGACACTAAGCCTTTTTTGACTTCTGCACCACTGATCAAGACTTTATCAATTTCGATCACTGGCGCATCATTTACCGACTCAACATTGATTTTAAGTACTGTTTTAGCCGTTTCAGTTCCATCAGTTACTGCTACTTCAAGGCTATCTTCACCAAAAAAGTTGTCATTCGGTGTGTAGTCTATTTTACCGGTCGAAGAATCTAATTCAGCAAGACCGTTTGCTGGTGCATTCGCAATAGAATAAGTGAGTGTTTGTGCATCAGCATCTGACGCTGATACGGTTATAGAAGCTGAATTATCCTCTTGCAAAGATAAAGTGAATTCAGCCTGAGAAAATATTGGCGATGTGTTTTTGTCTGCTTCAGTTGAACTTGAGCCACAGGCGCTCAGCATGATTGCACTAACCGCAACAGAGAGTAATTTTAGTTTCATTAGATTATCCCATTTAAAATCGGAACGGATCCTAATGATAATTATTATTATTAGCAATAACTAAATTAAATTGTTACATATAATAATTAGGAATAAAAAATCCCAACCATTAAACATTGAAATATAAAGAGAATTTCATTTTTTCTTAATTGAGTAGTAAGGTTATTAAAAAATACAGACATTTTTGTAAGAGAGGAATGAGTCAAATTCATAAAAAAAGCCCTAAAATTAGAGCTTTAACACTATTTTATTTATTCGACCAAATTGATTTGAAATTATTCAGGAAACGATAATTTCCCCATGCTTACGCCAAATTCAGTCGAATTACCAACCAAACACTCGTTTGCCAACACAGCAAATAAAATCGCTTCTTTTGCATCTGGGTCTAAATCAATTTTATTACTGTTTTCAATTACTACATCAGTAGAGACTAATTCCTGAATTCTTTGCATCAATATTGGATTATGCACCCCACCACCACTGGCATACACGTTTAGTTTTTTACTTTCTGAAAGGTAATTTAGCTGCTCAGCTATTAGTAAAGCACTCAACTCGCACAAGGTTGCCATAACATCTTCATGTTTCAAGTGGGTTGTATTTGAGCATTCCTGTGCAGTTTGTAAGTAAGCTAAATTAAATACCTCTGGTCCTGTTGATTTAGGGAGATCTAACCCAACAAAATCGTTATCTAAAAGCTTAGATAATAAAGCTTGGTTAACGCAGCCTTTAGAAGAAATAGCGCCATCACTATCAAACGCTTGGCCGAAGTGCTTCTGCATATAGGCGTCCATGATGGTGTTACCTGGACCCAAATCACTACACAGCATGTCGTTGAAGCTGCCTGCCTTTGGTAAATAAGTGATATTGGCGATGCCGCCTAGATTCAATAAAACACGGTGTTCAGAGTTCGATGAAAAGCAAAAGTAATCGCCAAACTGTGCAAGTGGCGCACCTTCACCGCCCGCTGCAATATGCTTTTGTCTGAAGTCGCTCAAAGTGACTATACCCGTCTCGACAGCAAGGTGATCACCATCACCGATTTGTAAGGTGGCATTACCAAAATCATCATAATCATGCTGATGCTGAGGGCAGTGATAGATTGTTTGACCATGACTGGCTATGGCATCTATATCTTTGAGATTAACTTGCCACGCTTTTAAAGCTTGGTTGATCAGTTGACCGTGATACTTCCCTATCCAAGGGTTTAGAAGTGTGAGGTATTCTAGCGATACTTGTGGCTTGGCAAATACAGTTCTAATTTTACTTTTAACTTCATCAGGGTAATCAACTGTTTTGAAGTGTTTTAAAGTCACTTCTGTACCCGTGCCACAACCACTTATTTCACATATAGCGATGTCTAGCCCATCTAATGAGGTACCACTCATTAAACCAATAATCTGGCGTTTTGGTTTTTGTGAAACGTGGTATAACTGTTCAATGTTTTTGCGCACTTTTAAGCTCCAAACCCTAATTGTTTCACTTTACTCAGCACCGCTTGATAGCGAATATCTGTACAACACCCAAACCCAGCGCGTTGTCGAAATTTCGAAGATGTCGATAGAGGTGAAGTCATGCCTGTTAAGAAACGGGTGAGTATTGCTAAACTTGGCGCAACACCTATTTGCATTAAATGTTGCCTCAATGCATTCAAGTCATTTCTTAATGCTTCATCTGATGGGAACTCAGTTGATTTAGACTGCTCAAGTTTAGCAACTTGCCCTCGACACGCTGAGCAGTGACCGCACTGCTCTGGCGCATTTATGTCATCAAAATATCTTGCCAAGTTGTAACTCAAGCACGTATTTAACTCAAAGAATCGAAGCATAGCAGCAATACGCTTAACCTCAGCTTGCTCTTTTTCAATAAAGTAGTCAGCAAGCTCTTTCGCTAAATCTGGCTGGGCTAACTTACTTTCATCAACTTGATACACCTGCATCATACGCTTTGATTCAAGTTCGATAAGCCCTTGCTCATGTAGATAATCTAAGGCGGAAACAATACGATTTCTATCTTGCCCTTGTTGCTCAAAGGCTTGAATATCAACAGTGCCCCACACTTTTTTAAAGTGTGTGTTGGCAAATATTTGCTGGATAAATTGCTGACGATTTGGATCAAACAGGCTTAAAATTTTGTGCTCCGTGTGCAACCATTTAAATCTAAAGTCGGCATAAAAGGCGTATTTAGCTTCAATCACACCTTTTAATTCGAGTTGTACCAACAGAGTTTTCAGCGCAAGGAGCCTTATATTACTGACCTTAGACGCACTGAGCTCCTGCATTTCCCATAAACCATGCTGTTGCTGAGATTGAATTTCATCAATCAGTACTTGGATACTCGTTTGTTCAGGCGTATCGGCATATACAAAGTTCTCAAGCGTAGCAACACCATCTAAATTAGCTAACGTGATACATTCTGAAAATTGTCCATCACGGCCTGCTCTCCCAATCTCTTGGCTATAATTCTCTATCGATTTTGGCAAGTCATAATGCACAACAAAACGGATATCTGATTTATCAATGCCCATACCGAATGCAATGGTGGCAACTATCACTTGCTTTTGGTTACTCATGAAGTCATTTTGAATACTTTGACGAAGACCATCGTCTAAACCTGCATGATATGCAGCAGCATTAATACCTGCAGCTTGTAATTGCTTTGCAACTTGCTCGGCTTGTTGTTGCAGCGTAACATAAACAATCCCTGCACCAGTTTGTTGTTTTAAGTAACCTATAAGTGCAGGAACTTTCTCTTCTTCCGGATAAGCATAAACGCTTAAATCTAGATTAGCGCGATAAAAACCAGTTTGAACAATATGCTCAGGTTTTATATCAAAACGTCTTGCCATGTCGTGCTTAACTTTTTTTGTGGCTGTTGCAGTTAATAACAACACCAGTGGAATATCTAATTCGTTACGATAGTCAGGTAATTTGAGATAATCAGGTCTAAAGTTATGACCCCATTCAGAGATACAGTGCGCTTCATCAACAACCAGCATAGAAATTGGTACTTGCTTAATGAATTCTCTAAAACGCTCATTTTTAAAACGCTCAACCGAGATCATCAATACCTTTGTGCTGCCATTTCTGACATTTTGCATTACTGACTGACTTTCTTCACGACTTAACGTGGAATCTAAACTGGCTGCATTAATGCCTTTGCTTTTTAAAAACTCAAGCTGATCTTTCATTAACGCCAGTAAAGGCGAAATCACTAAAGTTAAATTAGGGAGCTGTAAGGCTGTCAACTGATAGCATAGGGATTTGCCTGACCCCGTTGGAAAGATAGCAAGACTAGAATGGCCGTTTACTAGCTGGGTGATTGTTTGCTCTTGGCCTGGCCTAAATTCTGAAAAGCCAAAATATTGCGCTAAGGTTTGATGAAGCACCGACTCGGTCATGATGCGAAATTCCATGTTAACAACTGCTTAGCTAAGATAGCATAATATCAACCCCAAATAATACCGACGAGCTTATTATCAGGGTTGATATAGCAGTTGTTTCATGCACCGTTTTAACGTTTAAATCGCACTACCAATTCAACCATATCTTGAGATACTTGAGTGAGTGTTTGACTAGCTTGTTCAACACTTGTAGCGCTATGTAAACTGTCTCCTGCTAATGAAGCAATATTAACGACTTGTTGATTAATATCTTCAGAAACATTCGCTTGCTCTTCGATGGCCGCAGCAATTTGCAGAGACATATCATTAATCTTATCAATTGATTCATTGATTTGAACTAACATATCACTGCTCTGTAACAAATGAGCCATACCTTGCTGAGATTCCTGCTCGCCTTGCTCGGCAACAATAACCGCGTGTTCTGTGCTTTGCGATAATTCGTTAATAATACCTTGGATTTCTTGAGTAGATTGCTGCGTTCTCTTAGCAAGGCTTCGTACTTCGTCAGCAACCACAGCAAAGCCTCGGCCTTGGTCTCCTGCTCGAGCTGCCTCAATCGCAGCATTTAAAGCTAACAAATTAGTCTGCTCTGCTATTTGTTCAATAAATAGTGCTGCGTCTGCGATGCGTGAAGTTTGCTTTGAAACCCCTTCTACAGATTGCTTTATGTTTAAAACTGTATTGGTCAATGACTCTATGGCACGCTTTGTTTGCTCACTATAATTGGCACTTTGTGTGGCAAGATCGTGTGATTGCCCAGCTTGCTCAGCAGTTGCCTGAACATGACTCGACACATCATTGATTGTCATACTCATTTCATTCATTGCTGTTGCGACTTGTTCTGTTTGTAGTTGTTGTTGCTCTAATTGAGCACTTGCACTTTGAGACATGACTAAAGAGGAACTCGCACCGTTAGACACCTGTTTTGCCGCATCAGCGATACGCGTAACAACTGTGTCTAAGTGTGCTCGCTCACTCAGGATTCGTACATGTAAATCAGCAATATCACTTGGGTAAGTCGAATAAACAGACTTAGAAATGTCATCACTAAAGCTACTTGATAACTCATTACTCAACGCTTTGAAGTAATAATTCTTCTGTTTACTTTTTAGGACGATGGTTAAAATAGTCGCAAAAATAGAAGAGGTGAAAGCCGCTGTTTGATAGCCTGAGATAAATGCAGCCACACAAAGCAATAAAATGACGGCCAGTGCTGCATAATAAGTATCGATGCGGAAATTAAGCCCGCTTTTATTTTGTTTCTCTTGTCCATAAATAAGCTCAGCACGTTTTATTGCTGATTCACTCGGGACACTCCTTACTGATTCATATCCTACAACTTTGCCATGCTCGGTAACAGGGGTAACATAAGCGTCAACCCAATAAAAATCACCATTTTTACAGCGGTTTTTAACCAACCCCATCCAAGGCTTCCCTTGTTTTAGTTGAGCCCACATTGTCTTAAATGCGACTTCAGGCATATCAGGATGGCGAACAATATTATGAGGTTGACCAATCAATTCTTCCCGACTAAAACCACTAATTTCAATAAACTCATTGTTACACTCGGAAATATTACCTTGTAGATCAGTAACAGAAATTAATTTCACATCAGAAGAAAATGTTTTGCGGTTTGCAGTAATCGGCTGGTTGTTTCTCATTATGCCCCTCTAATGTAAAACAGCAGGTTATAGATTGATTTCGGGGCACGAAATCTACTAATAAATTATTTAATACGCAATCGATTTTTATTATTACAGGACCAAGTTAATACTAAAGGATTAAAAATTATTATCTTGTTTGCTCTCGCACAAGAATGATCGTCTTTTTGGTGTCGAACGTACTGAAAATCTTGTAAAATCTCATACTCTTAACACCGTTTCACTTTTTAAAAGAATGGTAACTTATAAAGGAGCATTTTGTGTCTCGTTTTTCTGCGATCACTGACAACCCACATGAGGGTCGTTTTAATAAAAAGACTGGCATTTTGGTTACAAACTTAGGCAGCCCTGACGCCCCAACACCTAAAGCTTTGCGTGTTTATTTAGCCGAATTCTTATCTGATCCAAGAATTGTCGAGATCCCTCGCCTCATCTGGCTAATGATTCTCCATGGTATTATTTTACGAGTTCGTCCGAAGAAATCTGCCAAAGCGTACAAAAGTATATGGACTGAAAACGGCTCTCCACTTATTTATATTTCCAAGCAGCAAGCCGATAAAATCGCTGAGAGATTGAAAGCAAGTAATCACAATGTAGAAGTTGAACTCGCGATGCGTTATGGTAACCCTTCAATTGAAGCTGGTTTAGAAAAATTACGCGATAAAGGTATCACACGAATTGTTGTGTTCCCTTTGTACCCTCAGTATTCTAGCCCTACAACGGGTTCGACATTTGATGCAATCGCGCGTGTTCTGAAGAAGTGGCGCTGGGTTCCAGAGCTTCATTTCATAAATGGATACCACACAAATCCACTTTATATAGAGTCACTTGCAAACAGTATCAAAGAAGACTTAGAAGAAAATGGCACACCACAAAAAATCGTTTTCTCTTACCATGGCATGCCAAAACAATTCTTAGATCATGGCGACCCATATCACTGCCTTTGTCATCAAACCACGCGCTTAGTCGTTGAGAAATTAGGCTTAGATAAAGAGCTAGTTATGACAACTTTCCAAAGTCGGTTTGGTAAAGCTGAATGGTTAAAGCCATACACAGATGCAACCCTTGAGTCTTTTCCTAAAGAAGGGATCAAAGATATTGCCATTATCAGTCCAGCATTCAGCGCTGACTGCTTAGAAACATTAGAAGAATTAGAAGAAGAAAATCGCGAGATTTTTGAAGAGGCTGGTGGAGAAAAATACCGCTATATTGCTGCTTTAAACGACAGAGACGACCACATTGACGCACTCTGTGACGTGTTAAAACCAAATTTATAATTGCATAATATTAGGCACTCAAACGATATGAGTGCCTAACCCGTTGGATTAACTTTTAAGCATATTCAAGCAAACTGAGATAGGTTGAGCAGGGCTGTAAAAAAAGCCTTGTACGTTATGGCATCCAAACTGCTTTAACATACTTACTTGCTCTTCTTGTTCTACTCCCTCTGCAATTAACCGTGTGCCGATGTCATCGCCTAGCTCCACTAGATATTTCACCATTGCTTGCTTCTTTTTATCGTCTATCAAAGTATCAATGAAGGATCTATCGATCTTCACAAAATCTACTTGGCTCTTTAATAAGTGGCTTAAAGAAGAATAACCAGTACAGAAATCATCCAGTGCAATTTGCACGCCTTTCTTCTGAAGTTCTCCCAAAACTTGCCAAGTATATTGATTCGCAGCAACCGACTCTGTCACTTCTATTGTCAACGCATCGTAAGGTAAATTATTTTCTTCAATTGCATGAATGATCTGCTTGTACTGGTCATTACTCGCTTTAAATTCGTTCACAGAACGATTTATTGAAATAGAGATATGTGTATGTCCTTGACTGTGTATTTTAGCTAAGTCTTTACAACTCTTTTCTAGTACAAACTGACCTATCTGATGGATAAGACCAAATTCTTCAGCTATTGGAATAAACTGTGCGGGAGAAATCGCGCCTAGCTCACTATCTGACCAACGAACCAGTGCTTCAAACTTACAAATCTTACTTGTCGTTGAATCAATAATTGGCTGATAGTGCACTGAAAGCAGTTGGAATTTTATTGCCTCTTTGAGTTTGTCTCTGAGATGTATTTTCTGCAGATAAGCATTTTGAATCGCTTCGTTATACAGAGCAATTTGACCTGGTGACGTTTTCTTTGCAGAGCCCAAAGCATGTGTTGCATGACTGATTAAAGTTGATGCAGTCAAAGGTTGGTTTGATGTTAATTCTGCTACGCCAATACAAGCAGTGATCTCTACTGACAATTCATTAAACACATACGGAAGAGATATTTTGGACTGAATTTTTTCAGCGACAAGCATCGCATTATCTATGCCGCTGTTCTGGAGTAAAATAGCAAATTCATCACCGCCATAACGACAAACAATATCCTGCCTGCGCACACCATTTTTTATTCGCTTAGCCACAGATAATAAAACATTATCGCCAATCTCAGAGCCATAAACGTCGTTAACTTCTTTAAATCTGTCTAAGCCAATAAATAAAACAACAGACTCTTTTTTCTTCGCGCGGTTTTCCGAAATAACTTGCTCTAAATTCTCTAAAAATGAGCGACGATTGGTCAGGCCTGTGAGCGGCTCATGGTTTGCGTAAAACGTTAATTGGGCTTCATTACGCTTCCATTCAGTGATGTCTCTGAATATCGCCACATAATTGGTAGGTTGATTTAACTCATCTTTAACGACACTTAAAGTCAATTCTTCTGGGAAAATCTGACCATTTTTACGTCGGTTATAAATTTCACCTTTCCAGGTTCCTGAAGTTTCTAGCGCATGCCACATCTTTTTGTAAAACTGTTTGCTTTGCTGACCTGACGAAAGAACCCCGGGGTCTTGGCCCATTAGTTCATAACCTTTATAACCAGTTAAATCTTCAAACGCCTTATTAACCATAATTATTTTATTTTCGTGATCGGTGATCATGATGGCATCGGTGGCATGCTCAAAAACTACATTGGTTAATTCCAACTGCTTGGTTAATGCATTAATTTGAGAAATATCTTGAACAGTTGCCGTAAATACACGCTCTGAAATTGGCCCTGTCTCGTTCTCAACATGGCCAATAATCCGCATTAAACCTTTGCGTTTTGAAAATAGTTTGTGCCTTACAGTCGTATCAATATGTTCAATCGCACCATGCTTTAATTGAGACAATAAATCTTCTAGCCGCTCTTTGTCTCTAAGCTCTAAACACTCTAAAAAACAGTCAAGACTCAATTCAATATCATGATGTTTTCCTATTAGATTGCGCATTTCTTTACTGAACCAGTGTCTTTCTTGCCCTATATGCCAATTCCATGAGCTTAATTTTGCAATGCGCTCACCTTTTGCAAGCTGCTTTAAAATCAAATCTTGCGACGCCATTTCCAGGTTATGGTTTAATTCTGCACCAACGATGTAACTTAACTCTTTTAAAAATGATTGCTGACTGTCGGTTAATAGCCTTTCATCTTCGTACATACATACCATTATGCCAATAGGAGTATGATCTAATGCACGTAATGTGACACCTGCATAACTATTGATGTTTAAAACTCTTAATAATTCATCATCAACATAAGTCTCTTGCAGACATTGATTGAGCATGCATACCCCAGAGCTCTCTTGCGCGTCATTACAAGGAGTTCCTGCTAGGTCATATGTGGTGTTTGGTTGTAAAACGCCGTCCTTTGCATAACAAACTGTTTGTACTTGAGTTCTTCCATTTATAAATTGACCAATCAGACAATGGTTTGGTGCAAGCTCATCAAAAATCATTTGAATTGCTTGTTCATATCTAGCTTGGCTATTCTCAAGACTGTAAAAATGGCTAAAAGAAAGTGTCATATGGCCCACTAATAAAACGACGTATATACAAAATGCACGAATCGTAATAATAATGGAAGGGGTATGATGGGTTTTGTAGTCAGATCAAAAAAATGCAGATAAATTGCTGCAACAATATATTATTGCAGCAATTTTAAACGGTGTTTATTGAATTACAGGTTGAACGTCCAAGCCGTAGCCAAATATAACCGCTAAAACAAGTACTGCTGATGCTGCTGCCATAAGTTTAAGCATAAGTGGCAAACAGAATCTGAACCAGTGTGTGTATGGCACACCCGCCATGCCTAAAATACCCATTAGTACGGCATTTGTTGGAATGATCATATTTGAGAAGCCATCACCAAATTGGTACGCAAGCACGGCAACCTGACGAGGAACCCCCACTAAATCACCTAAAGGTGCCATCAGAGGCATAGTCACATAGGCTTGACCTGAACCTGATGGTATGAAGGTATTTAATAAAGTTTGGATGATTAACATACCTACCGCTGATACTTCAGCGCCCACGTAAGAAAGTGGTAATGACATTCCGTGAACTAATGTATGTAGTATTTGGCCATCTTCTAATACCAATGCGATACCACGAGCAACACCAATTAAGATTGCTGTGGTAACTAAGTCTGACACACCTTCGATAAAACGATTTGCAGTTTCATCAGCTGATAATTTACCTAGTACTGCAACCACAGCACCCCAAGCGATAAATACACCACCTAATTGCGTTAGGTACCAGCCTTTTGTAGAAATACCCCAGATTGCAATAACAAGCGTAATGATGAAGCTACCTAGGATCATTTGGTGACGCTTGTTTAACTGAGGATAAGACGGTTTTTCCTGCCCTTCCAAAGGACAAGGCACGCCTATCATCATTGACTTGCTTGGATCTTCATATACTTTTTTAGAGTAGCTCCAAACATGGTGGAAACCGATTAGAACGAATGGGATGAATATTGCGAATCGTAACCAAACACCTGAGTATTGAGGCACTTCAGCGATTTGTTGTGCAATCAGTACTGTGAATGGGTTAAATGCTGATACACCGTAACCGATACCATAACCCGCGACAATCATACCTACCGCTGTCATTGCATCAAGACGCATTGCCTTACAAAGGCCAACTAGAATTAATACAAAAGGAATGTACTCACCCGCTGTACCGATCGCACTCGAAGCAAGCGCAAAACAAAATACAACCATGAAGATAAGGCGTTGTGGTTTAGTGCCGTGCTTTTCTAAAAGACGACCGATTAGCGCATCTACCGTACCTGTTGCACGTGCTATTGCCAATACACCACCAACTATTAACACGAAGAAAATAACATCTTGCGCTGCAGCAAAAGCGCGAGGAATAGAAGTCAGTAAATCCCATGGGGTAAGGTAAGTTTTGTCTGCAACTTGCGCGTAAGTGCCAGCCACAACCATTTGACGACCAGATTCAGTCGTGCTTGTTTCAAAAAAGCCCTGTGGCACAATCCAAGTAGCAACTAAAGCCACAACCATCATGCCCAATAGTAAAATTAAGGTATGGGGTACTTTAAAATTACCCATTTACACGCTCCTATTCTTATTTGTATAAGACTACTCAGTAGTCTGGAGCGCGCATAATACCTAAATCAGCGCCATTATTCACCTGCAACATGTCAACAAATGAAAACGAAAACAAAAACAACATATAAAATTATGTACACTCAGCGAGATGTGTACGATTTCGGCCCGCCTCTTTAGCGCTGTAAAGTGCCCTATCAGCCTGCTTCAACACAGTGTCTATATCATCACTAATGTTTGGCCATTGAGATATGCCAATTGAAGTTGTTACGTTACCAACTTGTTGAAATTTAAAAGCCTCGATATTAAGACGTAATCTTTCCGCAATTTTATATGCAACGTCCAACTCAACATTAGGTAAAAAAATTAGAAACTCTTCTCCGCCAGAACGGCAAACAAGATCTTGTTCTCTTGCACATTGCTGCATAAGTGCAGCGAACTCTTTTATAACAATGTCACCGACATCATGCCCGTAGGTGTCATTAACCTTTTTAAAGTGGTCTATATCAAGTGCAAGGACAGAAAAAGATTGAGAATTTGCAACAAAATATGCCAATGCCTTTTCCATACCTCGTCGGTTAAGCAATTGGGTCAGTTGATCTTTTTGTCTGTCTTGATCAAGTTTTTGAATTGTTTGTTCAATACGTTTATGACTTGATAAAAATGCTTGTTTTAAGTAATCAGCTTCAAAGTACCAAGTGTTAATTTTATTTGCATCAAACTTGCTGTTAAGTCCTTCTTCTTTTAATGCTTGTGCCAAACTGGCTAAAGGCTGCGCAATCTTAGTGCCAAAAAGCAAGATAATAAGCAATGTAAGTACGATAAGGGGCAATGTGCTTAATAGCACATCTACAATAGTATTAGACACCTTGTCGAGAGTTGCTGATTTATTGCTTTGTGATACAACCCCCCAGCTAGGCAGCCTCACTGGGGCAAATCCAGCCAACATATCCTGACCATACGAATTAGGAGCAAGCATACTTCCAGAAATACCAGCCAAAACAGCATCTACGATTTTATTATTTTCAATTTTCTCGCCAATTCTTGATACGTTTTTATGAAATATAATGTGTCCATTTTGATCAACAACATAAGTGTATGAGTCATCATTATGATGATGTTTATCTAAAATTTGATTAAGGATGTTCTCTTCTTGCAAATAAATGGCACCACCGACAAACCCAATAAACCTTTTTTGATCATCAAAAACAGGTGATGTAATACTTACGATTAAATTTCCCACTGGAGACAAGAAAGGTTCAGATATATATGTTTGTTGTCTAGTTAAAGGCTCTAAAGCTTTTTCATCTTTTATATATGTATTGACCAAGTTTAAAGTTGATGGAGAGACAGCCAGTACTTTGCCTTTATTATCAACGAAGATTGTTGAATTAAAGCTTTCGGTTTGATGCAGCAAACGCTCAAGCTCTGAATTCAACAAGTCTGGGTTACTATAGGCGTGCTTCAAAGAGTCGGAAGTATATTCCAATTGGGATAGCACAGATCCTAAGAATAGATCAGTAACATTCGCGATTTTAGTCGCATAGACACGGTTAGAGTCAAGCGTGTCGTTAATCATTAAATCTTTTTGTACTTTGTAGACAGCAAAGAGGGCATTTCCTAGTGTTAATAACACACCAAAAAAAGCCAAAATTAAGACTAAGCGTTTTAAATCAAGTCGCCTAAAGGCACGAAAAACATTAACCAAATGAACCCCTGATGGTTAAAAATGTGAACACAAACCCAACATCACAAAGTTACGCTTAGAGAAAAATAAATCATTAATCTAAATCAACTTTATGTTTTAAATTTTATATCCCAATTATAACAACAAAATACATCATTAACCGCAAAAAATTGACTGTAATAACAATTTATTTACCTACACAAGTTTGTCGTTTTTTCTCTTGGACATAGTTATAATCATCATGTCTAAACTTTTGTTGATTTTTATGGTCCGCAGTAAACTTAAAGCCTTAACAACGCACTTAACCATAGCTTGTGTATTACTAGCCACTTTGTGGTTACTCGTGAGTGATAGACATGTATTGATTATAGGTAACTCTTTAATCCTAGTCTATGTCGTTGCATCACTTGGCTTTTGCATTGTGCCCCCAAAAAATAAAAAAACTAAAAAATAGACTAGCTAAGTAAATCAGTTTAAAAAGTTAAGCTATATCTCAGGCAAAAAATAGCTAATTAACTATACTATTTTGTACTAACACCATTACCCATGGCTTTGTTTTGAAAAAGATTAAAATCATTCTGCTTTCTATTGTTATTTATATTGTTGGTTTTGTAAGCGGAATATACTCTCTGCCCATATTAATGGCACCAGCTTCACCTAGTATGCTTGAATTTGCATCAGCTACTTTAGAGACAAAATATAAAGCGGTCATTCCTGATTCTTTGAGTGGCTCTGACTTTCTACATTTTGGCGTAGGGACTTTTTCCTTATCCGAAAATAAAGTTATTTTTCAGGGAAAACTGGCTCCAGGGCCTGACTATCAATTATATTTATCACCCAAATTTGTTGAAAACGAATCACAATTTTTAAAATTTAAACAAGAAATGACAAGAGTCGGTGAAGTAAAATCATTTGACGGATTTATATTACAACTTCCACAACATGTAGATATAGAGAATTACGCGAATTTAGTTGTCTGGTGCGAAGCCTTTCAAGAGTTTATAACCGCTGCTAATTACAAATAAAGGCGATAACGCAGCTAATCGAATAAATTTCGAGTATTGTTTTTTTGATTTCAAAAAACCACCATAAAATAGAATGCATACATGGTTGATCTAGTTCTACTTAAAACTGGTATTATATTCATCAAATAATAGTTAATTTTGGTATTTAGATGCACTCTTTTTCAAATCATGTTCAGCTTGGATATTATGGTGTTTTGCCATTTCTAGCATGTATATTTGGCACTCTAATCTTTGGCAGTCATGAAACGCTGATCAAAGCTTTTACATATTATAGCCTCGGAATTTCAGCTTTTTGCGCAGGCGTAATGTGGCGACCTGGTGAACAAACCATCACTCACGCGGTTATGGCTGTGCTATTAGTAATACCTTTCCCATTAATCGCATTTGCAAATGTCACCATTACTCTTTCTTATTTAGCCATTTGCTATCCTTTGATTTTACTCTTCGAGCGTGGAATGCCAGCTTGGCAGGCCTACCACAAGGATTATCATAAGATGAGATTCGTGCTTACTTCAGTCCTGTTTGTAAGTCATCTGTTCATGATTGCCCAACAAATTGAACTTTCTAACAACATTTAGGTAAAATTCTGCTATATCTAATATGAGACTTCTATTAGATGTAGCAGATGAAGAGCAGATATTTTTACATATTCATATTGACTGTCACTTTATGCTTGGCGGTTCTTCTATTAAATCGCCCCGATATAGATTTAGATGCGTTTGAGGAGCTTTTTTGGTTTACGTGTACTGGTCTTTTAATTGGTTATGGGGCGCAGTATGTCAGTAATCGTTTCCTAATTCTCGCCTGGGGGATGTATTGCGTAGGACTATTTCTTGATGTTCTTGATGACATTTTAACTAAAGACACACTCCCTATCCTAGTCGCTGATACGTCATTAAAAAAAATTGGCCTCATTCTTACTTGTATTGTTCTTTACAATGTAATCCATCATGAAAGAAAGATTATTAACAAGCTCAATAGCGAAATTAATAGACGAAAAAAATTAGAAAATAGATTAAATTTTGAAGCTAATCATGATCACCTGACACAATTAGGTAATAGAAAATCATGTTTTGAAAATTTTGCGACATTGAGTAGCAAGTACCCTTATCTACTATACTTTGACCTTGATAATTTCAAACACGCTAACGACAAATATGGACATCAAACTGGCGACGAGGTTTTGATCTCTATCTCAAATGCATTACAGACAGAATTTGGAGCTGATAATTGTTTTAGACTTGGAGGTGATGAATTCGTAGCATTTAGTCAAGTTCTTCCTGAAAACATAGACACTTTGAGAAACAGATTGGTAGAACAAATTTTTGAATTTGATGTTGGTGTAAGCATTGGTATAGCGAAAATAACCCCAAATGAATCCCCCGATGAAATTATGCATCGTGCCGACTCCAATATGTATTCTGACAAGTCACATAAAATAATTCGTCAAACACCAAGAACTTAGTTCGCTTATTTCTGGCGCTTTTTAGATCATACTGATAGTCTAATACTAATTTCTATTTGTGAGGGAATCGCTGTGTTCGGTAATTTATTTAATAATCAACAGCAAGAACAAGAACTTCAAGCATTACGTCAACAAGTACAGCTTTTACAGCAAGATAACGAAAAACTTCAATCTGAAAACAATAATCTCAATGAATTACTTGTAGAAACTCAATCTCAACTAAATGAAAACACCGACAACCAGCTCCTACAATGTGCGATAAACGGTTTATCTCAAATTCGGGATATTAGAGAGACAGTGAGTAATAGCTTCTCTTCTATTGAGCAAGAAAGCCAATCAATTAATGATATAAACTCAATTTTTCAAACCTCTGAGAAATCTTTATCTGATATTTTATCTGGTATGGACGGCCTCACGCAAAACATGGCGACCATGACAGCCAACATTTCTGGTTTGTCTCAGATGGCTGATAATATCAATACATTTGTAACCACGATTTCTAAAATATCAGATCAAACTAACTTACTTGCATTGAATGCGGCAATTGAAGCTGCGCGTGCTGGTGAGGCAGGTCGAGGATTCAGTGTAGTAGCTGACGAGGTGCGTGCACTTGCAAATAATACTAATGAGTCTGCGAACGAAGTATCTGATCTTGTGAAGCAAATTATGGACACGACCCAGCAAACAGTTAACGCTGTTAACGTCATTCAAAGTTCAAACAATGATTTATCTGAGAGTATTGCACAATTAAATGACGATTACTCAAGTATTGTTGGTAGCTGCGGTTCGATGAAAAGTACCATTGTAGATGCGACTACACAAACGTTTGTTCAAGCAGTGAAGTTAGATCACGTGGTTTGGAAGTCTGATGTTTATAATCACCTAATAGGTTTAAACTCACAACCAATTTCTGCATTTGCTGATCACGCTAGTTGTCGACTAGGTAACTGGATGAGTTCTGAAGGTCAGAAAAAGTATGGAGACTTAAGTGCGTTCAAACGCCTTGATGCACCTCACAAACAAGTTCATGCTAGCGGTGTTGAAGCTATGAACTTATTCGCTCAAGGCAATAAGCAAGGTTGCATTCAAAAACTAAATCAAATGGAACAGGCTTCTGGCGATGTAATGTCTTTACTAGACGAAATTGCAAGGCAAGCCTAGTCTGAATAATCTTAGTAAACCTTAGCACCTTTATGTATAGCCTCGTATATTGAGGCTATTTAGGTATATAATCACACCATTGTTTTTTATATATTCCAATTATGAAATTAAATAAACAGTGGCGTATTTTGACCGTTGGTGACGGTGATCTTAGTTTTTCCCACGCGCTCTCTTTACAATTTCCTCACTCGCAGCTCACTGCCAGCGTATATGATTCAGAAAACGTGTTACTCAATAAGTACAAAGATAACTCATACAATTCATTAAAAGAAAATCAAGTAAAGGTCTTAACTGAATTTGATGTCACTGAGCCTAGCTCTTGGCAAAGAGTTGCTAGCCATAGTATCGATGTAGTGATATTCCAATTTCCTTTAATACCCGCTTTTTCAGACTTTGATGACTTTAAGCAGCAAAAATTATCGGTGAATACTTTAAACAGGCGTTTATTAAGGTTATTTATACACTTTGCTCATCAAAATGTGCTTGACCCTAATGGCCCGATGTTATGCATTATTACCTCAAAAGATGTTAAGCCTTATTGTGAGTGGGATATAGAATCTTCACTCACACAAGATTTAGATATCAACTATCTCGGACAAAGTGTATTCAATATCAATGACTTTCCTGGTTATAAGATCAGGAATGTTGATAGAGATAAACATGTCAAAGACACCAGTGGGATCAGTTACGTTTGGTCAGCAAAAACAACATCAGATGAATTACCTCACCTGAGTCGGCCGCATTATCTTTCAGACAACCATTGCAGATTCTGTCGCGCTGGTCCTTTTCTTACTGACAAAGATAAGCTCGCGCATACAAATTCTAAAAAGCATAAAAATATGAAAAAGCACCATGACGATTGGATGGAATATTTAAAAAGCGAGACTTTGTCATAAATGTGATTATTAATAATTCTTTGTCTATCACAAGAAAATAATATGTTAGAAAAGTAGATACTCACCGCAAAAGCTATGAATAATGTATACAAGCCTATTGAGCAAAGTGACATTCAAGATTAGACTACGGCTCTGATTTAACATGAGAGTAAACATAACCAATGGCAAATAGAGATTTGCTTTTCGCGGTGGCTTGCTTACTGTGTGCAATGATCACCATTCAATCAGGTGCATCTATTGCCAAACAACTCTTTCCACATGTCGGGCCAGAAGGTACAACTGCATATAGACTTGGTTTCTCAGCCCTGATTTTGTGTCTTATTTTTAGACCATGGCGACACATGCCTAAAAAATGGGGGCCAATAGTCGTCTACGGCCTTTGTTTAGGCGGTATGAATATCACTTTTTATTACGCTATTGAGCGTATACCGCTTGGGATAGGTGTTGCTCTTGAATTTACCGGCCCACTTGCGGTTGCTTTATTCTCATCAAAACGAAAACGTGACTATTTATGGGTTATCTTTGCTATCGCTGGCATTGTATTACTTCTCCCTGATATGAGTACACAAGAAGGCCTCGATCCCGTAGGTGTAATACTTGCACTAGTCGCAGGTGGATTTTGGGCTGGTTATATTTTATTTGGTAAAAAGACGGGAAATCAAGGTTCTGGAGGGGCTACCGTTGCAATTGGTATGACCGTTTCTGCTTTGGTATTAGTTCCATACGGTGCGGCTTCTCAAGGTAGTGCATTATTGAATTGGGAGCTTATTCCTCTTGGTATTATGATAGGTATTTTATCAAGTGCGCTGCCATATAGTTTAGAGATGGTTGCGCTTAGAAATATGCCAGCACAGGGGTTCAGCATCATGATGAGTTTAGAACCTGCGGTTGCTGCTATAGCCGGACTTATCATCTTAGGTGAACTTCTAACAGTTTGGCAGTGGTTCGCTGTTTTTATGATTATTATTGCCTCTGTGGGCAGTTCATTGGGTAGTAAAGAAAAGCACTAAGTTTAAGATTTGTAGAGCAACTTAAATTTTAACAGTCGAATTCAAGAATAAATAAAGCCGAGGTCGTCCTCGGCTTTATTCTGTTTAATGCTTAGTGCTGTTGGAAATTAGCACTATTTAAAAGATAACCTTCTGGCTTTGGCAAGACCCACTTCTCAAGCCACTGCTCTTGCTCCCATAACACATGTAAAATAGTCTCTACGGATTGATACTCATGTGATTCATTTGGAAGTAATACTAAGCGTGCTTCTTTATCTAAACTCAATAAGGTTTGATATAAGAGCTCTGATTGAAGTGTTTTCGCCTTATCATCATCTTTACCATGGATAATCAAAACTGGTACATTAATTTTATCTACAGAATTAAAGGCTGACACACCGCTAAATAGAGGTGCATTTTGCCAATAAGCCTTATCACTATCTAAATACCCCTTGCTGGACATAGTCACATTATACTGACCGCTTCTTAAAATGCCTGATGAAAAGTAATCCGTATTTGCCAATGCAAGTGAGGCAAGTGTAGCACCCGCTCCATGACCAGAAATTGATATTTTGCCAAGCTCAGCCACCCCTTTTGCAATTAGCGCATCCGTTGCCGCTTTAAAGCTAGATTTCAAATCTGTCATAAATGCTGCGCTTGAAGCCGCACTTCTTAAACTTGGCATGCCCGGGTTTTCTAAAATTGCGATACCTTTTGCGACATATGCAACCATATCTCTATGATTACTAGTAACAAATTCACCTTTCTTATTGTAGATATCAGCACCTAGCCAAAATAAGACTGGTAAGCTACCCTGGGTTGCATCGTAATTACTCGGTAAATATAAATTAGCTGTTAAGGTTTGACCATCAGCGCGACGATATTGCAACTGCTCTTTTTTCACACCAATAAAACCTTCAATAGGGTGCGTATTTCTAGTTAATTGCTCAAGAGTGTTGAATGTTAAATCGCTAATGAAAAAGTTTGTAGGCTGCAACTGAGTCTCTTTACTGAATAAAAAGCGCATGCCTTCGTCATCTAGTAACGCAATTAAAGACTCAGAAAATTCAGGTTGAGATTGCCAAACTGTCGACTTGCTGTTTGTTTTTGCATCGAAACGTTCAAGTAATTGAATAACAGAATCACCTTCAATTTTCTGGCTATGCACAAATAAATATCGACCACCGACTACTTTAAGTGCCTCTGTACCTAAATCATTTCTTTGTTTAATAAATTTATGCCAAGTTTGAGAAGATTTATCTTCAGTGAATGTTTTAAATTCAACACGACGTTGGTCTGCATCTCGTGGTGTGATAATACTTTGTCGACGTTTATTATCATCTAAAGACTTTTCTGTCAGTAATGCCAAACTGTCGTTAAACCAGTCTATCTTATCTAGTTTCCAATCTAATGTTGCGAACACTTGAGGCGCCTTGCGAAACGGTGCACTGACAGTAAATAAGTTATCTGAACCATCTGGTTTAGCTTCTGCCCATAAAACCGTTGCGCCTTTATCCAAACGCCATTGAAACTTATGTTTTTGTACAACGGGTGAATCTAAAGTTTCAACGAGTGGATTTACTGCTAACTCATATAAAGCATGACCTGTCATGCCCCAGACTTGCCAAACGTTGGCAAAGTTTTCAAGCGGTCTATCTGATGTAATTGGATTATCAACCATATTAACGATTAAATTGGTTGAATCAGGAGAGACATCAAAGTGTTTTAGAAAGGTCGCTTGACCTATCGGCTTTGCAAGTCCACTTAAGCTGATTTTAATAAGTTGACCTTGTGCAAAAAATTTAAACTGGTCAGCAACAGGGTCTGACTTAAGCGCTTCAGAAGTCAGCAATGTACTTTCATCAAGCTGATTTGTGACTTCACTTGGCTCAGGTTCGGCCGTTACTTGTAATGCATCACTAGTAGTTAGCTCGCTTTGAGTCGGTTCAGCAATTTCCTCTACAGAATGAAAGTACTCAGTTATAACTAAGCCTTCTTGATTTGGGATAATAATGCGTTGCTCTTTTTTAGGCTCTACGGGCTCTTCTAATAACGGTTTGCCATGGTTCACAGCAATATTAACCACAAACCCCGTGCTATCCGGTAACCATTGGTAAGGAGAAGTTGTTAAGAAACCATTCAAGGTCGATTGGGTTACTTGCTCTAACCGTCTGGTTTTAACGTCGTAAACCCAGAGCGTTGCAGAGTTGACTTGCTCCAACACAAGACTTAAATAACGACTATTCGCTGACCACTGCACATCTCTAATCTCACCTTCAGGTAGGTTATTGATGCTAAGTACAGAACCAGAAATAACGTGACGTATTTCAATATCAGCGTAACGTTTGAGTGATGCTCGCGAGTAATTGTATGGGTTAAAGTCGATACCAAACAAAGAAAGTTGAGGTTGAACTTGCTTCGATGATCCGATTGCATGTTCTGATAACTCTACAAGCCAAGCATTATCGGGGCTCATGAGTATATCAGGTGTAGATTGCACTTCGACTAATCGAGCGAATTCCTCTGTTGGTGTTTTGAATCCGAACGTATTGGCATTCGCTACTGCTTCAGATGACACCAGTAATGTAACGAAAAAAGCGCCAAATATAGACGAAATTGTGCGATTCATACTTTTCCCCTAATCAATTAGTTGCGAAATAATATACTTAAATCATTAAAATTGCAGCTATTTGAGTAAGGCAAGACATTCAAATAATCTCAAATGCCATGGATAAAGCCTAGCCAGCACAAACATATCTCATTATCTAAAAGCAACATCGAACTTTTTTGTAAATTCAGGTAGACTTCGCGCCTCTAAAATCAACATCTATGAGAGTATTATGAGCAAACGTGTTTTAGTAATTGGTTATGTGTGGCCTGAGCCAAATTCATCAGCTGCTGGAACACATATGATGTCTTTATTGAAGACGTTTCGAAATCAAAACTGGCAAGTTGAGTTTGCAACGCCTTCGCAACCAACAGAGCATATGATTGACCTTAATGATTTTGGGATCAGCAGTAGAGAGATTGCTTTAAACTGTTCGAGTTTTGATGATTACATCACAAGCTATAACCCTGATATAGTGATGTTTGACCGTTTTATGATGGAAGAGCAATTTGGTTGGCGAGTTGATAAATTTGCTCCAGATGCCATCAAAATTCTAGATACTGAAGATTTACAGTGTCTAAGACAGGCAAGACACACTGCGCATAAAGGTAAACGAGACTTTACCTTAACAGATCTACAAAGTGACATTGCTAAGCGCGAGATCGCTGCAATATTACGTTGCGACTTAAGTTTAATTATCTCCAGTTTCGAAATGACTTTGCTCGAGTCACATTTCAAAGTAGATTTGAACCTATGCCACCACCTACCGTTTATGGTTAATCTAGAGAAATTGCCAAAGTCTTTACCTGAATTTGAGCAAAGAGCCCACTTTATGACCATAGGTAACTTTAGACACGCTCCTAATTGGGATGCGGTTTTGTACTTACAAGAAATTTGGCCACTTATAAAAAAACAGCTGCCTGAAGCTGAGCTGCATATTTACGGCTCATACCCGCCTCCGAAAGCCACAGCCTTGCATAACCCAAAAACGGGCTTTCTAATTAAAGGCTGGACGGAAGATGCGAATAAGGTGATGCAAAATGCCAAAGTCTGCTTAGCACCTTTAAGGTTTGGTGCTGGTATTAAAGGCAAACTGTTAGAAGCGATGATAAACCAAACACCGAGTGTGACCACTGATATTGGTGCTGAAGGCATGACAGATGGCCATGATTGGCCGGGGTTAATTGCGAATAACACGAACGATTTTGTCAATGCTGCCGTAAAGCTTTACCAAGAAGAAAGTTTGTTCAATGAGAGCAAAAATGCTTCTAGAGGACTTTTATCGTCTTTTTATAATCAACAACATTTAGAAGAGTCATTAGTGAAGCGAATTGTTGAAATTGCAAATGATCTAACCACGCACAGAATGCATAATTTCACGGGTCAAATGTTAAAACATCACACCATGAAAAGTACGCAATACATGGCACAGTGGATAGAAGCAAAAAACAAAAATATTTCACAATAAATTGCTAGACATACCACTAAAAGTGATTAGAATTCGCACCGTTTCTTACAAAGCATACCAGTTAGGTAAACTTAAGCTATAGTTAACCTAATATTTACTTTTACCACCCTTATTTGGTTTAAAAACTTGAACACAGCTAGTTTTACGCAAAAAAGAAAGTTTATTGTTAAGCTTGGCAAAATGCTGCACAAATATGGTACACCAGCATATCGACTTGAAGCACATTTAATGGAAGTCGCAACGCATTTAAACTTAAAATCATCTTTCGTTATGTCACCTACTTCTGTGACCTTTGTAATTTGGACTGACGGTCACGAAGAAGAATATACCCATGTTGCACGTGTTGAACCTGGTGATCATGACTTAGGCTCATTAGCTGACACTGATGATGTTGTTACTAGAATGCTGGCTGGTGAATTAACCATCGAAGAAGCCGATGCGAACCTTGAAACCATAGATACTAGCAAAAACCCGTTTAATAATTGGTTTACTGGGTTTGCGTTTATGGTTTCAGGTGCTGCTTTTGCGATGCTAATGGGCACTAGTTGGAACGATGTATTATGGTCAGGTTTAATTTCGCTGGTTGTGTTTTTATTTGTACTCTGGTCAGCTCGATCTAAACGTGTAACCCATATGCTAGAGCCACTGGTTGCAATAGCTGCCGCAATAGCAGCCTGTGCAGTAAGTAGCTATATTGACCCAGGGGTAAACATTCGACTTGTTGTCTTATCTTCGATCATTGTATTTATCCCAGGTCTTGCTTTGGCTCTTGGTTTTGCTGAATTATCCGCAAGACACTTAGTATCTGGTACTGCTCGTGTTATGGACGCAGTTATGCTGCTATTTAAACTTTATTTTGGTGCTTTTTTAGGTATCAGTATTGGTTTCGCCCTATTTGGGAAAACTGACTTTATACAACCAGAAGCATTACCTAAATGGACAGCTTGGTTAGCTATATTACTGTTATGTAGTAGCTTAATTATCATCTTTAGAACCAAACTAAAACATGCAAGTTGGTCTATCGCTTCAGGCTTTATCGCCTATGCGGCAAGTATCAGTGCTGCAGTCTATTTTGACTACAGCATCGGTGCGTTCGTTGGTGCTTTTGCCGTTGGCGTATTTAGTAATTTATTTAACCGTGTGGTGAATGCGCCAGCCTCAATTGTGGCTATGCAAGGTTTGATTGTTTTGGTTCCTGGTTCAAAAACATATATTGGTTTAAACTCATTAATTGAAGGCCAAAGCTTCGTAAATGCAGACCAAATTGGTCAACAAACATTTTTAATCTTCATGTCTTTGGTCGCGGGATTAATTTTTGCTAACGTAGCTTTGCCACCAAAGAAAAGTCTTTAATAAATCAGCTAGGGCTGACTACTTCAGCTCTAGCTATTCAAAAAAACCTGCAAGCCATTGGAAGCTCACCTTCTAAAATAACATTCTCAATTAACTCTCAATGACATGCTTTGCACTCTGTCAAAACTAGCCTGATACTCGCGCTCTATTGTAACAAGTTAAACCAATTCCTTTGATGAAAAAAGTTTCAACACTAATGGAAACATTATGAGAACTAAATAAAATAGGTTATAAATTTAGAAGAACTGAAAACAGGCAAGATGGTTAAGAAAACATTAATTTTTATTTGTGAAAGCTAGCATAGGTCAACATATAAATAAAAAAGTAAAGTTAACTCATTAAATTTAATATCCAATAAAGTCATAATCTTAGACTTTAAATTCAATTAATCACAACTAATCACTTAGTTTCAAGATTTCCTATTAAACAAGTATTAACTTATTAAACATTGCAAAGCACACGCAATTGTTAATTAAATGCTTTCAAGGGGAATCAAAGCATGAGTACAAATAATAAAAAGCCGCTTGCTGTTTTAATCAGCAGCATTCTTATGGCATCAACAGCAAGTTTTAGTTCATCGAGTTTAGCACAAGGTGCACAAACAGATGAAGTTGAAGTGATCCAAGTCAGAGGGATCCGTGGCAGTGTTGTTAAATCAATCAACGCTAAGCGCTACGCTAACTCTATAGTCGATGCGGTATCTTCTGAAGATATTGGTAAATTTCCAGATCAAAACGTCGCGGAATCCTTGCAGCGTATAACAGGTGTCTCAATGAGCCGTAACTTTGGTGAAGGTGAGCGTATTAGTATCCGTGGTACATCTGAAAACCAAAATAGAACATTACTCAATGGACAAGCTGTTGGTTCAGCTGATTGGTGGGTAGACTCATCAGCAAGCCGTGGCTTTAACTATACAATGCTCCCTTCTGAAATTGTATCAGGTTTAGAAGTATATAAGTCACCAGAAGCTGACATCGACGAGGGCTCAATTGGTGGTACTGTTATCGTTAAAACCCGTAAACCTCTTGATTTAGATGCAAATAAAATTGCTGGTTCTGTCATTATGCAACACAGTGAAGTATCTGGTGAAACAGATCCGCAGTTAGCTGGTTTATATAGCTGGAAAAATGATGAAGAATCAATTGGTGCCTTAGTCTCGGTATTTAGACAAGAGCGAAACCTACGCCGCGATGGTATCGAAGCTTGGAGCTGGACGCATCGTGATGAGACGCTTGAGGATGGTACTGTTGTAGAAAATGTTTATACGCCTGGTGGCGGTGGCTCTGCCATGTTTACTCAAGGTCGTGTAAGAACTGGCTTTAATTTTACGCTTCAATATCGCCCTTCGGATAACATGGATGTTACTTTTAATGCATTAAATTCGACATTAGAAGCAAATAACGCAAACCAAAACTTCCTGTGGTTACCAGGATACGGTGGTTCAAAATATCAATCTCTAGATATCGTTGACCACGCCAAAGTAGGCAAGTTTGCGCAGGCTGGCACCCTTGGTTTGTCTCCAGATGGTAATAACATTTTAGATGAAACTAAAATTCGTAACTCTAAACTTAAAACAAATTCTTATGATCTTAAGCTAATTCATGATGGCGAAATCTGGAAATCAAGTTACCACATCGGTGTAACTGAAGGTTCAGGTGGTACTCAAACAGACCGTAGTGTTGGCTGGGAAGGTAATGCAGTTCATAGTTACAATGCGCAAAACGTCGAAAGCATTGAAACCAGCTATGCAAAAGACCCTGCCGACGGCAAACACTGGAATTTAGGGTTTTTACGTTATGACTCAAATGATGCTTTAGATAAAGAATATTATGGCCAAACTGACTTTGAACGTGCCATTGATGTTGCAGTGTTCAGTAAAATCAAAATGGGTGTGAAATATCGTGACCACAAACGTGAAAACGTTCGACTTCGTTCGCAAACTCGAACTGATTTAAATTGGAACCTAGCGGATTATTCCTTCGTAGCACCGAGTGACTTCTTATCAGGTATTGGTACATCTGGTACTTTAAAAAGTTATGCAATGACTGACTTAGATAAGACTAGAGCGGCTGGTGACGCATTATCTTGGCAATATGATTACCTTTATGACAGTAATTTCGCAATCACTGAAAAGATCTTAGCCAGTTATATAAAGGCCGATATAGATGCTGACGGAATGCGAGGTAATTTGGGTGTTCGTCTTGTTGAAACTAAACAAACAACCGGTGCTTATGTAGGCCCTGCTGATGCAAAGGTTTGGCAAGAAGAAGATAAAAGTTATTTTGATATACTTCCTAGTATCAACCTTGCTGTAGATATTGAAGAAGACATGATCTTACGCTTCAGTGCTGCACGTGTTATGACCCGTCCAGATTATGCTGCAATGACAAATGCAACCACCTATAACACTGAAACGCGTGTAGGTACGGGTGGTAACTCAAATATAGATCCTTATCGCGCAACTCAATTTGACGTTGGTTACGAGTGGTACTTCTCTGACGCAGGTATTTTCTCTTCTGCTCTTTTCTATAAAGATTTGCAATCAACACTTGGTGAAAATACCCAAACTGAAACATTTGATAATGTTGAAATCGAGATCAGCCGCCCTATTAATGGCCCGGCAGGTACTCTGAAAGGTATCGAATTAGGCTATCAAACTGAGTTGGCAGAAGGTTTTGGTATAGCTGCGAACTATACATTTGTAGATGGTGAGTCAAAAGATCTTGAGGGTAATGACATTCTTATCCCAGGCATTTCAGAACATACATTCAACTTCAGCACTTACTACGAAAATGAGACTTACAGTGGTCGAATTTCATATAACTACCGTACGGGTTATGACACTGGCCGAGCATGGCCTGGTTATCAAGATGCGTATGGTCAAATTGATGCATCATTTAATTACAACATCAATGAGAATATTACCGCTGTTTTCGAAGTGATTAATTTAACAGATGAGCACACTTTCAGTTATCAAGAAGAAGGTGTGAAGCAAGCGCTAACAGGTGTTTACAAAGATGGTAGACGCTTTATGGCAGGTTTGCGTTTCAGTTTTTAAGTCATTTCAGCTAACACAGGTATGACTTAAAAGTTTATGCAAGTTCGCTTGCATAAACATGGTGCTAAGCCCGGAGCACTCCCTAAAGCTGGTGTACGTAAGTACATCAGCTTTCTTTTTTAATTATTTAAGAACTTGATGAGAATTTATGAAAATACAACAAAAACTCTTACCATATGAATCCCATAAACTATACAAGACTAGTGATTTCGTGTCATAGTTGAGCTTCAACTCTTGTTCAGTTTCATTTAATTTCGCTTAGATAGGTATTTATTTCTTATTTATGGACTTTTTGCGTTTTACAGGACCATTACTGATATTACTTATCTGTTTTTCAAAGCAAAGTTATGCAGACTTATTCAGTGCGACACAACATTACCAGCAACAAAATTACTCCCTTGCACACGATGAATTTATTGAATTAAGCCAATTTGGCAATACTGATGCCATGTACAATTTAGCCGTGATGTCACTTCATGGTCAAGGCACTACAAAGAGCCTCCCAAGAGCTTATGCGTGGTTCTTGCTTGCCAGTGATTTTGGTTTAACCGATGCAAAACAAACAGCTGAATTAATTAAGCAACAATATCCTGACAAGCAAGTGCTAGAAGATATGTATTTAGCTTTGAAACATCAATATGGCTTTGAAGTTATTTCCAAGCAGTTTTATCCTAGCTCTTTCAAGAAAAGCAAACAGAATTTAACCAAAGTAAAAGATCACCAACCCAACTACCCTGAGCAAGCAATTAGACAAGGTGTTGAAGGTTGGGTATGGGTCGAGTTTGATATTGACGATAGTGGTGCTGTCACTGACATCAGTTTAATTGCGGCTCATCCGAAACACATATTTTCAACAGAGCTAATCAATGCCGTTAGTCTATGGCGATACGACACAACAACACCAATACAGAATCGTTCACTCACATATCACTTCACTACTTTCAAAGGAAAACAATATAGAACCGCATTTCAAAATCAAAGAAAGCAGTATAAACAATCAATTAGTGAACATATTGATGCCGCCGAGCAAGGCAATAGCGAAGTGCAGTTTTATATCTCTCAATGGTTACAATCTAGCGAATACAATGCAAGTAAGCTATTAAGATACCATTGGCAAGATGAGCAGGCTGCACAGAGTTTATTGTTTGCGTCTGCAAAAAATAATTTCCCATTAGCACAATATAAACTTGCAGTAAGCTTACTGAACAATGATAACCATGACCCTGATAGACAGATCGCTTTGAATTGGTTAAAAGTTGCAGCAAAACAAAACAGTATTCCGGCACTTTATCGATTAGGGACAGTATTGGCGGATAATCAAAGTCCAGAGTACAGCCCAAACCGTGCGTTAGACTATTTCAAACGAGCAGCAGAATTAGGTCATTTTCGCGCTATCAAAGAAATGTGCCTTTTACTTCAAACAATACCAAGCCAAGAAGAAAAATCTAAGAGGTGCATAGATACAGGTCTTAGCATAGATGATGCTCACCCGACATTGTTACTTTTAAAAGCGAAATCAGCTTCAAATAAAACCTTATCTTTGAAATACGCCAAGCAAGCTCTTGATTCCGCTCAAGATAGAAACTGGTCAACTAAAGCTATCAAAACGTTTATTGACGCTCTTTAGTACTTTGATGAAGTACTATATCCATTTCAATCCCATCAATGCGATTAAATAAAATTTGCTTTCCATTTTTACTGGTCGTTAAAGCAAGGGGCGTATTAATATCGTATAGGTAAGTGCCTAGCTCTTTCAGTAAACTAACCTCCCCAGTTGTATTATCATACTCGTATAGAGACAACTCATGTCCAGTTCTGATAACAAAATACGCGCCATGTTCATGAAGTACTGGCAGATATAAAGCAAATGATGCCGTCAACTGAGATTCATCGAAGTACGCAGTAAGCCTTGGAAGCAGATATGACTTCATGTCTTCAGAAAATTGCGTAAATGTAATGTTGCGCTCTTTTAACGGCGGCCACTCCTGGTGTGTTTTTAATAATTTATTACCAGAATCAAGTAAATCGTATTGCCAATTTAATGGATTACCATTTTCATCGGAACTTGTGAAGAATAATGAATGACTGTCTCTAGCCCAGAACACATTTCTAAGCAAATTAAACTCTGTAGCGATTTTAACTGCTGATTTTGCAAATAAATTAATGACTAATAATTTATTTGACTCTGTCATTAATGCCAGATATTGGTTGTCAGGCGAGAATAGTAATAACCTAGCTGACTCAATGCTTTCTAGTGTATAAACCAGTTCAGCATTTGCCCTTAATTTATTCCTCACCCAAACTTCGGAACTTAAATTTTGACGAGTCTGTTTTGAAACAAACGCATAGTAATTGCCATCAGAAGATACACTAGGGCTGACATCTATCCTTGTTGCAGAACTAATTGGCACTAAATTGCGGAGACTATCTAGCCTGTATACACTCACTTGCGCATGCCCTTCCGAGTAGGCGATGGAGCCTCTTGACCTACTTATATCTAAATCGCCAATGAGGCTAGAATTGCTGCTAATAGGCAGAGTCGTTTGTCTAGTTATGTTTTGAATCTGTAGCTGATCTTGAGCAGTAATTATTTGATCTGGCTGATACCAAACCGCAAGCGCAGCATCGAAAGAACTTAATACATTTGATTTTTTTTCGGGATTTTCTAAAGTTTGAAAAACTAAATCAAACTCGCCACTAGCCTGAGACTTTAATAATAGTTTTGTTGACTCTGGTACGACGTCTAAAATTTCACCTACCACCTCAGGGTATTCATAGGATTTAACTAGGTTAAGTTGAGAGTCAAATTCATATGACTCTACAATTAACTTGTTTATCTTTTGTGTGTTAAACACAATATGATTATTAGTAAGCCAATAAAGCTTACGTGGACCGTAACCCAGCTCACAATCAAAGAGCTTCTTCTCTTTGCCTAAACGCCACATTTCTATTGTGTGGTCCACTGCAATAGCGCGTACCTCACACTTAAATGGATCAAAACGATAGTATGCTAGCCATTTACCATCAGGTGACCACACTGGTGCTTCTTCGCTATAACTAGTGCTTTTTAAGCTATGCACAATTTTGCTCTGACTGTCGTAAACTGCCAAGTCGAATTGTGACTGATTTTCATCTAAGTGACTGAAAGCCAGATAGCGTCCTTCAGGCGAATAACGTAAGTAAACCTCAAGACCAGGAGCCGATGTCAGTCTGGAATCATATTTAAAGGGACTGGTCTGTTTGATTGGTTGACTCAGATAACTCACTATAATTGATATCACAACCCCTACCCCGCCACCAAATAATAACCAGTAAATAGGCCTATTAATTCTTGGGGCAACAAGTTTTTCTTTTATGCTAGGAGGCTCAGAAATTGAAGCGACAAGTTGATAACCTTCTCGAGGAACAGTTTTTATAAATCTAGCTGCTGCTTTGTTGTCTTGCAGTGTTTTTCGAAGTTGTGCAACTAACTGTGAAACAGAGTTATCACTGACTAAAGTATTCGGCCATAATTTTTCAATGATGGTATCACGGCTCACGCACTGGCCTTGATGTTGGATCAAAAGCAACAACAAAGCTAACTGCTTAGCCTCAATTGCTTGCCATTGACCTGAAATTTTTATTTTCAGTGCAGCAGGTTCAACTAAGACATCATTCACTAAAATCCGTGACGACTGCAAAATTTCAAAATACCTTATTCTGTGGTCTTACCGTAAAGTAATGGTTAAATTCGTTATAAAAGCGTATATTGTTTCTCATAATACACACTCAATATTGAAGCCCATACAACTATTTTTAGTTTGGTTATTCTTGAGGTTTGCATAAATGACAAATAAAAAAACAAAATCTCTCATTATTCTGAGCTTATTTTGCACTCAAGTTGCCGCTAATTCTTCAGAAAAAGATAACGCTACACTCTTAGAAACCATACAAATTAGAGGCTTTCATGACAGCGTTGTCAAATCTTTGAGCTATAAACGCTTGAATGACCAAATCAGTGACACTATCAGTGCTCAAGAAATAGGTAAGTTTCCTGATAAAAATGTAGCCGAAGCCTTACAAAGGATCACCGGAATATCTTTATCTCGTGTACAAGGTGAAGGTGAGCGTATAGGTGTTAGAGGCACGACACCTGAACAAAATAGAACTTTTCTAAACGGACAATACTTGGCCTCGGCAGATTGGTGGATTTCATCACAACCGAACCGTGGATTCAACTTCACCCTGTTGCCTGCAGATATTGTCTCCTCGCTCGAGGTATATAAAACACCTCAAGCAAACCAAGATGAGGGCTCTTTAGGCGGCAGTATCAATATCAAGACGCTAGACCCTCTTTATACAGATAGTGATTTAGCTCTGATCAGCACTCAGTTGCAGTACAATGATTTATCAAATGAATTTGACCCGCAAATCAGTACCGTTTTTAATTGGAAAAACAATAACCAAGACTTAGCAATTCTCTTTACAGCAAGCCGGTTAAAGCGCTCGTTAAGACGAGATGGGCTTGAATCATGGGGCTGGCATGAAAGAGATTTAATTAAAATTGGAGAAAATCGGTATATCAGCAGTGACGATGAGAAAGCCGACCTCAAAAATATTTGGACTCCAGGTGGCGGTGGTTCAGCCGTTTTCCAGCAACAACGTATTTTAACAACGCTAACTTCAGGCATTTCATATATTCTGAACCCTCATTGGCAATTTAAAAGTCACCTTCTTTATTCACAATTGGAAGCTGACAACTCAAATCAAAATTTTTTATGGCAACCAGCAATTGTTTTAAATAAAGGCGGTACACTTACAAACCCGAAACTCATTGACAATACCCTTATTTATGGCGAGTACAGTCAACTAAATGATGCTGAGTTTAACACCAGCATGGAAGCCATTTGGCGAAAATCACAAATTGATACCAGTAGTATTCAACTAGAATTAAGCCAATCAATCCCTAGATGGCAAAATCAGTATCGATTCGGGTTTACCCATGGTGGAGGTGGAACAAGTGAAGATTTCACCTCACAGTTTTCTGCAAACACTGATTACTCAGTTAGTACAGAGCAACATAAAAATATTGTTGTGAATTATGCTATATCTCCTTTAGATGCCGCTCAATGGCGCTTAACTGAGGCAAGAAAAGATGCACAGGACGCTACAGATTCGCTTGTTTATATGCAAGCTGATTTCAATTATGAGTTGATGCATAAAGCACTCTCTGACCTACAATTTGGCATTAAAATAAAACAACATACTCGTGAGTTTTCTAGGTTAAGATCACTCGATGGTGGCCTCAATGGCTTGGCCAGTATAATTGCGACCAATTTAGCTGAGCACCCTGCTGCATTTGTCGATAACTACCTTTCACAAATTGGCAATCATGAAACCTTAAAACTATACAGCTTTGTAGATATTGAAAGTCTCAGTCAGGAATTTTCGACACTCCCCTTTAAGCAAGAGATAGAAACTGCAAGCCGTTTTGATATTCAGGAGCAGTCGCTAGCAGGTTACCTCAAACTGCTTCTTGAAGGTGATAATTACCGCGCCAACATAGGTGTAAGAATCGTCAATACTTGGCAAGATGCATCCGCATTTAAGCAAACTGACTCGCAAGATAGCAACGGTTTTGAGTGGCTGACTGACGAGAAAAGTTATACCGATATTTTGCCTAGCGCAAATGTTAAGTTCGACATTAATGATGACCTAGTTGCTCGATTTTCTGTGGCTAGAGTGATGTCTCGTGCTCAATTTCATCATTTAATGCCTTCTACTAACTACAATGTTACCCAAGCGCAAGGTCAAGGCGGTAATCCAAATTTAGATCCTTACCGAGCTACTCAGTTTGATGCGGGGTTAGAATGGTATTTTGAAGAAAGCGCTCTTGCCTCACTCGCTATTTTCAACAAAGACGTTGAGTCTTTTATTGAATTTAAAAGGCAACAAGAAACCCATGAAGGTATTATCATGTCAATCGACAGGCCAATAAATGGTAATGGAGGTAGTGTTAGAGGGTTAGAGCTTAGTTATCAACAACACCTGTTTAATGGTTTTGGTGTTATCGCTAACTATACCTTTGTAGATGGCAACCGAACTCAACATTTAACCGAAACCTCAGCGCTTATACCAGGTACATCAAAGCATAGTTTTAACATTACTTCTTATTACGAGAATCACTGGTTAAGCATTCGATTCGCATATAATTACCGCACTAAGTTTGCTACAGGTATTGGAGAGGTCACCATGGATGATTATGGCCAGCTAGATGGTAATGTAACTGTTTCAGTCAATGATAAGACAGATATCGTGTTCGAATTCATTAACTTAAATAATGAAATCTCGTATACCTATGAAAGAAATCAATTCGCGCCTACTGGGATTTATGCGAATGGCAGACGTTTCTATTTGGGCGCCCGTTATCAGTTTTAATCTGTCGTTATTTATTCTCGCTTAATCGCAAACACTGGAAATCAGTATTTGTGACTCTAAAATAACGCACAAAACTGAACAACAAGGTCTTAAAATGAAATTAATAAAAACTACAATTGCGCTTGCAGTGGGTTTAGTTACTTCAACTGCATTTGCAAATGACACAATAACAATTGAAGACATTCCCAAAATTCAATCTGTTGGTCAAACTGCCGTAGATCCTGAAGGAGAACTAGTAGCATTTACCCGCTCAGTACCAAGAGAACTTTATATTGATGCTAACGGTACAAATTACTCAGAGCTTTATGTTGTAGATGATAAAGGTGTTGAGCGCCCTTTCATCACAGGTAAAGTGAGTGTTCGCAGTATTCAGTGGTCTGCTGACGGTGACTACATCTACTTCTTAACTAAGAAGAAAACTGATAAATTCACGTCTTTATATCGTATCGCAGCTAACGGTGGTGAATCACAGAAAGTGTTATCGTTAGACGGCACTTCAATTTCTAGCTACAAGCTAAACCCAAATGGTAAACAAGTTGCCATCTTAGCCATGCCAGCTAAAGATAAGACTGAAAAAGAACTTAAAAAGCTTGGCTTTATGGCTGAAGTTTATGAGTTAGGTCTAAAAAACAAACAACTACACCTTGTTGATTTAGTGCAATCTGAAAAAGCTTTAAAACCTGCTGCGGTTGAAATTGAAGGCTATGTAAGCGACATCAACTTTTCTGATGAAGGTGACAAGCTACTCGTTAAAACTCAGCCTACAGCACTGATTGACGATAAATACATGAAGTCACAGTGGCATGTTATGGACGTAGCTTCGCAGAAAATTACCACATCTTTCAAAACCGAAGGTAAGTTAGGAGCTGCTGAATTCTCATACGAAGGCGATTATGTTGCTATTCTTGGTGCAGAAGACAAGCACGACCCTGCAACAGGTCGTCTATACCTCGCTAACGCGAAGACAGGTGAAATTGAAGAGTGGATCCCGAACTTCATGGGCCACATTGGTGACTTCGAGTGGGCTAACCGCCGTAACACATTAAACTTTGTTGCAAACGTGGGCGCTGAAAGTTTCGTTGGCCAGATCAAAGTTGGCTCTAACAAATATAAGAAGATCGTTAAAGAAGGCAAACTGATTGCCTCTAACCTATCGGTATCTGATTCAGACAAGACCATCGTTCTTCGTGGTAACACTGACAAACACCCGAACGAAGTTTTCATGCTTCGCGGTAAAAAGACAAAACGCCTGTCTGATTCAAATGATTGGTTAAATGATAAACGCTTTGCGAAACAAGAAAATATTTCATTCAAAGCCCGTGATGGTGTAGAGATTGGCGGCGTATTAATTTACCCACTTGATTACCAAGAAGGTAAGCGCTATCCACTAATTATGGCGGTTCACGGTGGCCCTGAAAGCCATGACAAAGACGGTTGGTTAACGAGCTACTCAGACCCTGGTCAAATGGGTGCAGCCCGTGGCTATGCGGTTTTCTACCCGAACTACCGTGGTTCAACAGGTAAAGGTGTTGATTACTCTAAGCTTGGTCAAGGCGACTATGCAGGTAAAGAGTTTGATGATCTAGTTGATATGAAAAACCATTTAGTTGAAATGGGCCTAGTAGACAGCAAACGCGTTGGTATTACTGGTGGTTCATACGGTGGTTATGCGTCAGCTTGGGGTGCAACAAAACTGACTGAGCACTTCGCTGCAAGTGTTATGTTTGTAGGTGTAACAAACCAACTATCAAAGTTTGGTACAACTGACATCTCTAATGAAATGTACCTAGTACATGCCCGTTCATACCCTTGGGAAAAGTGGCAATGGTACCTAGAGCGCAGCCCTATTTACTGGGCTGGTCAGTCTGAAACACCGTTACTCATCATGCACGGTAAGGACGACCCACGCGTTCACCCTGCTCAGTCAATGGAACTATACCGTTACATGAAAGTACAAGGTAAAGATGTGCGACTAGTGTACTATCCTGGTGAAGGTCATGGTAACCGTAAAGTAGCTGCACAATATGACTATAGCATTCGTTTAATGCGTTGGATGGACAACTACCTAATTGACGGTAAGAAAACCATGCCAACCTACGAAATCGATCATGCTGCAAATTTAAAAGCAGCAAAAGAAGCTAAAAAATAACTAGCTTAAAACAGTAGCCAAAAGCCACCTGTTTTAGGTGGCTTTTTTATATATAACTTAAATCAGTCAATATTTTCATAGTGAGAATTTTCTAATCACTAATACTTTAGTAATAAAAATTTCACGCGTATACTCTATGCTCATTTCTCATACAGTGACATGGAGTCAAATCAATGAAAATTTCTCGTCTAGTTTTACCATTTGTAACTGCAGCTGTTTTAGCCGGTTGTTCAGCAACAGGTCCACATCTTAAAAGCTCTGTATCTGAAGGTGTCGCGGGCATTGAAGCGCGTTTGCCATATGCTAACTACTCAAATTACTTTGGTTATGTAGACTCATCAGTTCAACCTGAAGGTAAATATAAGGGCAAAGATACATATTACCTTTACGCTTGGGTGCCTGCGGCGGTTGATGAAATCGGAGTATCAATGATGTCTCCAGCGGTTTCAAAACCTGAAGGGGCTGACTTTAAGCATGCTAACTTCACACCTGGCATGCAAAAAGATGCTGATAAATTCTTTGATACTTATATTGTCTTTGATCGTTTAAATATCATCGACAATACAAAAATCAAAAATGGTGGCAAGGTGCTACAAAACTTAGGGCGTAACGACGATACATCAGAGTTACCTGCAAACCCAAGTGGTGCAAACTATAACTCTCTTCTTCGTAAAACAACGTCAATGAATAACGCAAGCGAAGCGCTTGTTCGTGGTGTTTATCGAATTTCATTTACGTCTTTCCGTTCAAACGTTGAAGGCTCATTTGAAGCGACAATTGGTACTAACGTACCGGGCGTTAAAATCGCAGCATCACTTGAAGAATTACATGAATTGGTAAATGGCAATAAGCTTTAATCAGCCAACTTACTTATGACAAAAGGCCCGATTCGGGCCTTTTTAATTTGAGGTATTATATCTATTATGCTTTTTTAACGAATTTAGCCGTTACCATCATTTCGCCAACACCATCAACTTTGCAGTCAAGCTCATGGTCTTTTTTATCTAATACGCGACGAACTAAGGCTTTAGTGCCTATTTTAATTACTTGTGAGCTGCCTTTGATTTTAAGATCTTTTGCAACTGTCACTTTATCACCGTCAGCAAGCACAGTACCGTTTGCATCTTTCACTTCAAATGCATCTTCATCTACTTCATTAGGGTTCCACTCGTGTGCGCACTCTGGACATACAAGGTTTGTTTGGTCTTCGTATACGTATTCAGAATTACATTTAGGGCAAGGAGGTAATGACATATTTCACAACTTCTAAAATTACAATGGTGCTATTCTAATGGCTAATGAAGTAGCATGCGAGATTATTTTGAAAAAACCTGTCTATACGTCAGTTTTTTACGATGAATGATACAGATTAAATAAGCGCATCTGATTAGAGTATTAATGTATTGGAAGTTAAACCAAAAAATAAAGCGAGCAAAACTTTAACGCTTTAACAGACCGCTAAAAAGGAGGTAAAAACGGCCTTGTGCAAATTAAAGACTGACAATAAAGTTCGCTCATATAAAAAATTTAGGGCAAGTTCTAAATAAAAACAATGCCCTATATATTCTACTTTTGTCTATAAAAACAACATAGCTGATTAGCATTATGCATCAGGCGCGTTGTTATCCATTTGTAATTGAATGTAGTTTGGCAGACCCATAAGTTTGATTAAATTCAAGTGTTGCTCAAGCCAATAAATATGATCCATTTCTGTATCATCTAGAAGTTTTTCTAGAATTTCACGAGTCACATAATCTTGTGCTTTTTCGCACTCACCTATGATGTTTTTTAAACTAGCAGCGACTGTCATCTCAGCCGCCAGATCGTTTTCAAGCATTTGCTGAACGTTATCACCCACATTAATTGGCTGACGAGAAGCAGTATCTGGTTTGCCTTCTAAAAAGAGAATGCGTTCGATAATGGCTTTCGCGTGATCTAGTTCTTCGTCGTATTCATGTGCCAGTTTATGCCCCAGCTTGCCTAACCCCCAATCTTCGTACATTTTTGAATGAGCGAGATATTGATCCATCGAGGTTAACTCTAAGGTTAATTGTTGATTTAATAAATCAATGATCTTTGGATTACCTTGCATAATTTACTCCTCTACCTGTGATTGCAGGTAATTTTGAATACCAGTGTGTTGAATTAGGAACTGCTGTGCTTCAATCCAATCAACATACTCTTCTTCGTATTCAAGGATCTCTTCTAGCAAGTCACGAGAAATGTAGTCTTGTTCTTTCTCGCACAATTCAATCGCGGCTTTTAGTGCTGGTATTTGTTCAAGTTCAAACGCCATATCACAAGCAAGCATTTCCTCTGTGTGCTCGCCAATGCGGAGCTTTTCGAGGTGTTGTAGATTTGGTAAGCCTTCCAAAAACAAAATGCGTTCAATAAGATCGTCAGCTTGTTTCATGTCTTTGATGGATTTCTTGTAGGCTTTTTCATTCAGTTCCTCAAGCCCCCAGTTTTTATACATTCGGGCATGAAGAAAGTATTGATTAATTGATGTCAGCTCTAGCGTTAATATTGCATTTAAAGACGCCAAAACTTGTTTGTTCCCTTGCATAGGACCCCCTAAAAAGTAATGAGACGCCCTACTACAATAGACTAATATTTGTTCAGTTCAAGACCTTTTAAAGATAAACAAACAATTAATATATCCTTTTAAAATAAACAACTTATAACATAATTGAGAGTGATTTAGATTAGCAAGAACACTCTTAACATCATACTTTTTAACTAATCAAATATAATTAGTTTTAAAGCAACATCTATATTCACTCAACTGGTTGTTTTATTTAATTAAATAGATTTTTTTACAGATATTCCTAAACGTTTTGCCAAACGCACCAAGTTTGCTCTGTCCAGCTTTAAAGCTCTTGCCGATGCAGCCCAATTAAGATCATGCTCTACTAGGGTCTGTTCTATTATTTTTTTTTGAAATTGCTCAGTTGCAGACTTTAATGAATCAATTTGACTTAAATCAGAGTTGTTTTGAACAAAGCCTGTCCTGTGTGAAAGCTCGATGCGAGGTTCACTATGGCCCATAGTGGTATTTATTTGATCGCCTTTAAATAACTCACAATCACTTTCATCTACACGAATAATACTGTTTGGCCACTGCTTTTGTTTTGCTTTCAATGCTGCACGGCTTATCACATGTTCCAGCTCTCGAATATTGCCTGGCCAAGTATAAGATTGCAGTAGTTGATACAAACTCGATGACAGCTTTAATTGTGCAATGCCAAGTTGCTTACTGACTTTTTCAGCAAAAAAACCTGTCAGTAACGGAATATCATCTAAACGTTCGTTTAAAGAAGGCACTTTAATCGGGAATACACTCAATCTATGGTACAGATCTGCGCGAAAGCGCCCTGCCTCAACCTCTTCTAATAGATTTCTATTTGTCGCTGCAATCACTCGGACATCCACTGATTGGGTTTTATCAGCACCTACAGGTTGAATTTCACCGCTTTGTAAAACTCTAAGAAGCTTGCTTTGGGTATTAAGCGGTAGCTCACCAATCTCGTCTAAAAAAATAGTGCCACCATCAGCAAGCAAGAATTTTCCATCACGATGAGAGTTTGCACCCGTAAAGGCGCCTTTTCGGTAACCAAACAACTCACTTTCGGCCAGTGTTTCAGGTAACGAAGCGCAGTTTACTTGAACGAATACTTTACTCGCACGCAGAGATTGATTATGCAATGAGTGTGCAACAAGCTCTTTACCTGTGCCAGTTTCACCGGTGATCAGCGTAGTAAAGTCTGAACCCGCAACAAGTTGAATATCTCTTTGTAATTGCTTCATGGCCTGACTCTGCCCGACCATTTCATATTGACCTTTACTCAGTTCGGTAATTAAGTGACTCCCCTGCTGAGCTTTAGTGCGCAAGTCTTGACTCAGTAGTATGGCACTGACATGTCGAGTCAAAGCCTCATTAACCATTTGTAAAAATGACGGCGCATAGTCTTCAAAAGTGCCCGCATTTAAACTGTCTACCGTGATCACACCAAGCAATTTATCTTGATGCTTAATAGGAAACCCCATACATGCATGTACAGGAATATCACCTTCTTGCGCAATCAGAAGCCCGTCATAAGGATCGGGTAACTCGCTATTGGCACTGAATCTCACCGCTTTATGTGACTGACTAATTGCCTGTAAGCGTGGGTGTTTATCTATCACAAAGTGTCTGCCCAGAACATCTGGCATCAATCCTGAAATGGCAACAGGTACCAGTTTATTGTTTTGATAAAGTAACAATGCAATTGCATCACTAATAAAACACTCTTTAACAGCCTGAATAACGGCTTCAAAACAATGCTCTACGTCGAATTGTGTAGAGTTAGGTAATGCCCTAGCTAACGCTCTATTGAGCATTAGCAATGAAGATAGAGAACGCTGCTCCATGTATTTTTGACTCATTAAATACCAAAAGACACACAAACTTTAAGTCAAAATGACTCTCTCATTCAAATTATTATTTAACATGTATTACTAAGCTCATGATTTTAATGAAAATAATATTTGGCACAGTAAATGCGATTAATTTCACGAGCCCTAAAAAGATAATTTAACAAGTTGTGGAGTAGTAATGAGACCTATCAATCTAACCGAACCGGTGCCCACTGAGTTTAAACTTTCAAAACCTCATCAATGGCCATTATTCATGCTTGGCTTTCGCCCATTCTTTTTATTAGCTGGGCTTTGGTCTGTGTTAGCTATTTTGCTATGGCAATGTATTTTAAATGGTACACTCTCTTGGCAAGCACAAATCCCAGCGACACTTTGGCACGCACACGAAATGATCTTCGGCTTTGCTTCAGCGGTAGCCATCGGCTTTTTACTGACCGCAGCACAAACTTGGACTGGGGTGCCAGGGCTTTCGGGGAAAGGCTTAATTACCCTCAGCGCTATTTGGGTTTCATGTCGGATTATTTTCTTTTTTTATGCAGACAACCAATTACTATTGCTACTTGGGCAAATTTTCTTCTGGCTTTTTGCCATTGCTTATTTGAGTCATATGCTGGTGTCATCGGCTTCAAAACATAACTACATCATGATTGTTGTACTAGGCTTACTTACCCTATTTAATAGCGCATTTTTAATGAGCACTTGGTTAGGCGAGTATTCGTTCGCCCGCTTGTTCACACAATTGGCCGTACTTGGCTTTATGTTGTTAATTGGTCTTATTGGTGGACGTGTCATCCCATTCTTTACGGCGCGCGGCTTAAACCTTGACGAGCAAGTGAAAACACCTAAACTCGATAAATTGCTGCTTTTATTTAGCCTATTGGCAATGGCTGGGTTTGCAAGCATTAAACTCTTTTCACTTAATACCAATGCCGGTTTGGTTTTACTTCCTGCAGCCACTTTGCATTTAACACGCGCCATTTTGTGGTTTGATAAAGGTATCTTTAAAGTACCGCTACTTTGGTCGCTGCATTTAGGCTACTTTTTGAGTGCACTTGGCATTTTATTGCTCGCTTTTAGCTACTTGACGAGCAATATTAATCCAGCAGATGCACTGCATTTAATTACCATTGGCGGTATT
This sequence comes from Pseudoalteromonas phenolica, assembly GCF_001444405.1. Classification (NCBI taxonomy): domain Bacteria; kingdom Pseudomonadati; phylum Pseudomonadota; class Gammaproteobacteria; order Alteromonadales; family Pseudoalteromonadaceae; genus Pseudoalteromonas; species Pseudoalteromonas phenolica. The sequence goes on along the minus strand of NZ_CP013188.1, from coordinate 750,037 downwards.
GGCTTATTGATCTTGGCAATGATGGCAAGAGTCTCACTTGGTCATACTGGTAGAGCATTAAAACCCGCCAGCATGGTCGCTTGGGCATTTGCTTTCATTGCTTTAAGTGCACTTGTTCGATCATTTATGCCGATTGTCTATTCTCCTCATCTGGCTTGGAATATCAGCGCTTACCTATGGATTGTCGGCTTTGCCATCTTCTTGTGGTTTTATACACCCATTTTAATTAAGAAAAGAGTTGATGGGCGCAGAGGTTAAAAAGTGGATTTATAAAATATCGAAAACCTCGGTTGAGCGTTAACATTAACGTCTCATTCTTTGAAATTAATGCGGTTTCACCGACTTTATTTCGGGTTTATAAAATTGGTGAAAAGCTGCAAGACAACAATCTTTAACGCCAACTTTGCTTTCTTTTTGAGTTAATTAAACTCTATTGACGTGTATCTTTTGGAGAATCCATCACAACATGAGTAGTGATGGTTCTCACCTGTGAAATCGAGCCCAGCACGTCAGCATGAAGCGCTTTGAAGGTATGTAGGTCTTTTGTTTCTATACGTAAGAGATACTCATACGGGCCGGTCACATTATGGCATTCTTTTATTTCATCAACATCTTGTAGAGCTTGCTCAAATGCTAACTGAGAAGGTGTTGAGTGCTCAGTCAACCCAACAGCTACATAAGCGATAAAGCCTACCCCCAACTTTTCGGAATCAATGACAGCCTTATAGCCTGTAATCAAACCTGACCTCTCTAACTCTTGTACTCTTCTCAAACAGGCAGAAGGTGACAGACCGATTTGCTCTGCTAGCTCTGTGTTAGCTATTCGTCCATCCTTTTCTAGAATGCGCAATATTAATTGATTATAACCATCTATTTTCATCATTAATTGCAAAGTCCAAGAATATAAAAGTGAAATACGCGTGATAATTGAGCATTAAACTCGCTAAACTTGTTTTAACACAAATAAAGGAATAAACCTATGACACAAGAAATCATACTCGCATTTATAGCATTCGCATTTGTTTCATCTATTACTCCAGGGCCAAACAATTTAATGCTAATGAGTTCTGGCGCAAACTTTGGTTTTAAAATGACTGTGCCACACTTGATGGGTGTTGTAGTTGGCTTTGCTATTATGATTGAGTTAGTTGGATTAGGCGTTATGCAACTTTTCAACGCTTTTCCAGTTACTTATGAAATTTTAAAGTTCGTTTCAATTGGCTATTTGCTGTACCTTACATATAAAATTGCAACAGCTAAGCCAAGTACAGAAAACCAAATTGAAGAAAAATCAAAACCGTTAACTTTCGTTCAGGCAACGCTCTTTCAGTGGGTAAATCCAAAAGCTTGGACGATGGCACTGACTGCTGTGAGTGTATATGCGCCAGAACAAACCTTACTTTCAGTGAGTATTATTTCTGTCATATTCGCTATTGTCGGCTTCCCATGTGTAGCAAGTTGGATAGTCTTAGGTCAAAAAATGCAGGCAATGCTTAAACAGCCAAGTCATATGCAAAAGTTTAATTGGGCTATGGCGGGTTTATTAGTAATTTCTATCATCCCAACACTTTAAAAAAATATACCCAAACGACATCAAGGCATGGGTATATCATCAGCAAAATATCAGCTTTTTATCAATAGAAAATCAATTAATTAGCTATATTTACTTTCATCATGGTGGCAACTATTCAAGGAGTCACCATGAACATAATTAAACACTTCACGTTATTCATACTATTACTCGCCTGCCTATTAAACTCGCTCGCACACGCACAAGAACAACAAGGTAAAGGCGTTAAAACAATAAAGCATCAGTTTCAGTCTAAGGCTGCCAAACAAACGATTTCATTCGATGTCATATTGCCTTGGGGATATAACAAAAATCAAAAATACCCTGTCCTTTATACCACATCAGGTGGCAGTCGAATTGATATGCTTACCTATCAAACCGATTGGCTAAGCCATGTTGAAATAGGCCCAATGCCTGTCATGATCATCGTGCAATTACCCCAACTTGATGTTGAGTCAACTCTACACCCTAAATTTGTATCGGCTTCCGGCGTTGCCAGCCCATTGACTTTAAATGTGCTTAAAAATGAACTCATCCCATTTATCGATAAAACCTACTTAACATACAACTTCAAGGTTCTGGAAGGCTATTCAAGTAATGGTAATTTTGTGCTGTATGCATTTGAACAATCGCCGTCTTTATTTAATGGTTTTATTGCCAGCTCTCCTGCTCTAGAGTTAGACAAGTCAGGACTTATTGACAGGCTTTCAAAGCTAAAGTATTCAGAACAATATCAAGATAGGTTCTTTTATCTTTCTCTTGGCTCCTTTGTTAATAACGCGCCACTGTTTGAAAACATCAAAGCCAATCTTAGTCAGCAAGCGTTTCACGCTCGATTTGTTAATTACAGCCAATATAATTTTTTATCGGTTGCAAGTCTTAGTCTGACCGATGCTATGGAACACCTATTTGCAGATAAAACCCCAGACATTGCGCAATTTGCAAATCAGGGCCGACAAAGTGTCATTGCTTACTTTAAAAAGCTCTCTCAAAAATACCAACAATCAATTAGCCCAAACTCAAGCTTAATCGATTTAAGTTTTTACTATGTGACGTACAAACAAGGTGAAAAAGCTGTATCGACTATGCAATATTTAGTTAATGCGCACCCAGAAAACACCTTTTATTTAAGCCGACTTGCAAAGGTTTATGAACTATTAGGCGAAACTGAAAAGAGCCGACTCACATTACAACAAGGCATTAAGCTCGCGACTAAGCTCAACAATGAAGATGCTCTCACCTATTTCAAGGGTGAATTGAGCAAGCTTTAGATTAAGTTTACTTAGGCAATTTAAGCAGCTTAATTTTATTCAATTGAGCTGCTACGCTCTGCGCGTTAAACTCAGCTAAAAAAGGATCAAACTTATGACATTAAACGACTTCTTAGCTCAGCTTAACGCGCAACCAGAAACCATTACTTTTGAACTGTGTCAGCAAATAATTGCTGATAATTACACTTATACTGCGACAGCTTTTAACAATAACGGCTTGCAAAGCAGTGCTGAGCAAAACCAAGGCTCTTGTAAAATCTTAGCTTTTGCACAACTCAATAATTTAAGTAAAGAGCACACATTGCATTGCTTTGGTGATTATTATCGTATCGACGTTGTTCAACATCCTGAAAATGATGACCACGGTAATATCCGTACACTTTTAAAAGCTGAATCCAGTGTCGCAGCAGTTACTTTCGACGGTACGCCGCTTCAGTAAGCTTTTAGTCATTCAGATAGTGGTTTAAGATAAAAAAGCTATAAACCACTATTTGAAATTATGTCTATCGAACAAATTTGGGCTGAATACAAGAACAGCCTACACGCTTTTTTACTTTCGAAAGTGTCTAACCCAGCCGACGCAGAAGAGTTATTACAAGACATCTTGTTAAAAACACATTTGCAGATCCACCAGCTAAAAGATCAGGCCAGTATAAAGCCTTGGCTTTTCCAAATTGCCAATCACGCCATTATTGACTTTTATCGCAAACACAATAACTACCAGCATACCGAGTTGTTCGATGTAATTGAAAAACAGGATGCAAACATTCGTGCTGATTTAATTAGATGCATAGAGCCATTTCTGCAGGCCATGCCTGAAGATGAAGCTGGTTTAATAAGAAAGATTGACTTAGAAGGCTGCTCGCAAAAACAACAAGCTGAACAGCTTGGAGTAAGTTACTCCACTTTTAAGTCTAGAATGCAAAAAAGTCGGGCTGATTTAAAGGTACTTTTTGATCGCTGTTGTGACTTTGAGTTAGATAAACAAGGCAATCTAATTGACTATCACAGAAAGCCACAACAAACTGAAAAGAGAATTAAATAAAAACTTTTAAAATAGTTTCGTCTTTTTGAACCGCGCTTCGTCTTTATAAGTGAATACAAAACACCACTATTGGAGATGTAATGCGTTTTTTAGACAACCAAGCTTTTGATGTAACCCCTAAGCAACTCTCAATCAGCAATCATAAACCACGTGTATTAGTGCTTTACGGCTCACTCCGAGCACAATCAATGAGTCGTTATGCGGCAGAAGAAGCGGCAAGAATACTTGAGCATTTAGGCGCTGACGTGAAGTTGTTCAACCCAAAAGGGCTGCCTCTTTTTGATAATGGCGTATCGGTAGAAGACGAAAAAGTACAAGAGTTACGTGCTTTAGTAAAATGGTCAGAAGCACAAGTTTGGTCTTCTCCGGAAATTCACGGCAACATGTCGGCTGTGCTTAAAAACCAAATTGACTGGATCCCACTCTCAGAAGGTGCAGTAAGACCCACACAAGGTAAAACACTGGCCGTCATGCAAGTATCAGGCGGTTCACAAAGCTTTAATGCTGTAAATAATATGCGGGTACTCGGGCGTTGGATGCGTATGTTAACCATACCGAATCAGTCTTCCGTGGCAAAAGCTTGGCAAGAATTTAACGAAGACGGTACGATGAAAGAGTCCCCTTACCATGCTCGTATTGTCGATGTGATGGAAGAGCTAATGAAATTCACATTGCTGACTCGTGACAATCTTGATTGGTTGGTTGATCGATACAGTGAGCGTAAAGAGAGCATTAATTCTGCCATTAAAGAACAAGTGAGTCAGGCTGATGTAGTTGAAGTAAAGTCTAAGTGTAAAACAAAGAAACAAGCTGCTGAAAAAAACACTGACAAAGTAGCTTGCTGCTAATTAACTTTAAAGCTTGGTATTTAGGCCTTACAAAACTTCGTCCTAGCCAAACTTCAAAAAGAAGATTAAAGCTCAAGGACTAAGTCGATGAAAGACAATTTCCCTCTTAAATTGTCTTTCTATTTCTTTTATTAAATTTATATTGAGAAATCCAAAAACTTTCTTTTAGTTGGCCAAAAATCACTGCATCAGAGCCGGTTTAAGTCAGCAGAATATTCCACTTAGAATCAGTGAAGGAATGTGCAATGACAGGCCTTCTGAAAATCCAATCATATTCAGCAACGAGTCCAAACAAAGTCAGCATAAGTTCCAAAATAAATTGGCAGGTCATTCCGAAGAAAATCAGCACATAAAAAAGCCAACGTTTTAGGTTGGCTTATGTCAAAAGTGTATCTCACTCTAGGCAAATTTATTCATATGAAAATGCAAGACCTGACCTCTTTATCTCTTGCTAATACAGAACCTTACCTATTGGTTACATAGTACCGAGTGTTTTGTGGAACAAACGCTAGAGCGTAAGGCAACTTATCAAAAACCAAATGGTTTATTGGTATTGACGATTACCCTAGAACAGACCAACGAAAAAGTGAGCGCGAGTTAAGATTAAGTAACTGCTGTTTTATGCTAAAAACCATTAGCCAGAAACTCACTCGCGCACTTTATGACGGCTGACTAATAGGTGACCCACTAATTTTTATTTGCTCAAATCAACTAAAATAAAAATACCTGTCAAAACTCTGAGCAAGCCCATAGTAAAAACTGCAATCATAAAGTAACGAACTCCTTTATTCCCTTTAAACATAGGAACTACAACTGATTTTCTTATCACTTTTGGGCAAAAACCATACGTAACTCCTATAATAAAACCACTAATTAATATAATCATTAAACCTGTAATAACTAGTTCCATAATTACTCCGGTACTTCAATCTTTTCTTTTATATCACTCACTGTGCCTATAACTTCAGAAATTGTATTAGCTTTGACTAAAGCTCCACCTACTTGCTTTGAAACTCCACCTGTTACATTCCCTGAAACAACTCCAAGTACCTTATCTGTAGTCTCTGCAATAGAAGTGCACATAGCAGAGCAATTCAAATCTTGTGCCGTAGAATGCAGTGGACCCTCAGGAGTATTATGTTCAACTTTTCCAGCTTGGTTACTCCATACATAAGTCATTGAATTTACCACTTTTTAAAAAGTATATTTTGAGTCAAGAACAGCGTATGAGCCAACAGAAATCAGTCCTAATACAGCCAATTTAGATCCTGCAATTACATCAAAAAAACCTAACCCAGCCACAATACTGCTCCCAACAGCTTGAACCCCAGATCCCAAGACTTCTCCTGCTCCTAAACTTAAATTGACCCACTCATCAAACTATTCTGGAGCTCTTTCAACTGGAACAGCATATTTATATGGGTTATTGTAAACATAATTATAACGATTGAATCCATTAACATTTTCACCACGAAACATGTGCCCCAAGACATCAACAGGATCATTCGAATAGAAACAACCTATAAATGGATCATAGTATCGTGCGTGCATATAACAAAGACTTCACTGATACCAAGATTTAGGTAGTCAATCGAGAAAGTAACGGCTGGAGCACAGCTAGAAAACTTATATCCCCGATAAATAATGAAGAAGTATTAAACCCTACACTGGCAAGCAGTGGCGACCTTTATTTTACCGTTATCTTTAAATCACAAACCTTTTATTCACCGCTCGAAAACGGGCAATACCAAGAAATATTCCCAGCAGATATTCCTCTTGTTATTCGTAGATTTATTTCACCTGTTCAAAGTAATTTGCTCGTTGATAATAGCAATAAAGAAAACAAATCAAGAAAAGAAAGAGACTTATATGTTTATTTCAAACAAAAAGACGGTAGTTGGTCAAAACCTTTTAACTTAGGCAAGAGCATAAACTCCAAAATAAGTGAAACTGTCACAACAGTTAGCCCGGATGGTAAATATCTATTTTTAACCGATTTAATGAAAAACAAGGCTTCTCTAATATTTACTAGGTAAGTACTCAGATGATTGAAAAACAAAAGCCTAAGATCTAGCTGTTCATTTACAAATAACTTTCCCTTCAGTTGACCTAACTTCCAACTAAGTCAGGTCAACTTATATCTCTGTACTCTTTAAAAGTGCCAAGAGCCGCTTCATTTTTTCATTTGAATCAAACTTTTTACAATATAAGTAATAATCTACACTCGGTAACGATTGCTCAATAAAAGCAAAATCCACATCATCCTTAAAACGCTTCACGATGCTAAATGGTACAATCGCGAACCCTAAATTATTAGCTACCAAAGACATAGTCACAGCCTTTGATTTTACTTGCTGTATACTACAAGGCACAGATTTTACTTTTTCAAATTCACTTGTAATTTTATCGAATAACTCGGGTTGGATCTGACGTGGGTAGCTTATATAAGGCTTATCATTAAATTCTGATAAGCACACTGTCTGTTTAGCTAGATCCACATTCCAGCTCTTTGGGTATACAGCCACGTAGTCTTCTTGCTTTAATTTATAAACTTGATGTCTAGGTAAATCATGTTCGTGAAGCCTGACGACTGCAGCATCTAATAAATCTTTATCACAGGCTGTAAGCAATTCTTTCGTATTGCCTTCTTGTAGATTAATTACAATATCTGAGTTTTCTTTGTGAAGGCACGCCATTCTCTCACTTAAAAAAGCATCGAATGCAAGTGGTATTGCACCCAATGCAAGAGGCCTATTTTCAATATTTTTAAGCGTTTCAGCGATGGCTTGATGACTTTCTAATAGTCCTTTAGCAATTGCAACTATCTTCTTGCCTTCCATAGTCAAGTTCACAGACCGTGTTGAACGCTCAAAAATTTGAAGCCCTAGGCGAGATTCAATATTTTTTACTTGCTGGCTCAGGGGCGGTTGCGCCATATTTAAACGCTCTGCAGCCTTACTAAAACTTAGCTCTTCAGCGACCACCACTATGTAGCGACATTTTTTGATATCCAACCAATCTATATTCATTTCATATAAATAACGCTAATTTTTATATTTGTTTTGTATCAATTATCACGGTATTAATAAAGAAATTCTTAAGCCGTATAAAAGGAATCTTTATGAAAATACTCTTAAAAGCGATATGTCTAACATTACTCTTGAGCGTTTCGCTATCTGCAGAAGCGGATTTACAGCAACATCAAATATATTCACCAGCCATTGCAGACAACTTTATTGGCACCAATGCAACTCGTACCATTAGCGTCTATTTACCAAAAGATTACGAAAAAAATAATAAAGCATACCCAGTTTTATATTTTTTAGGTGCTTATAATTGGGGAGCTAACTTTGCAAATTCCTTTGAGAAAATATTCGCTGATTATGAACAAACCAAAGAGCCTCTCAAATTCATAGTCGTTATGATTGATGGTGACACGCCACTTAGAGGTAGTTTTTACGTCAACTCCAAAGCGCATGGCAGATTCGCGGACTTTGTTACTAAAGAGGCTGTGCAATGGGTGAACAACAAGTACCGTACTAAAACAGATAGCAAACACACAGCAGTAGCTGGCTTTTCTATGGGTGGGACAGGAGCATTACGATTTGCCGCAGTCAACCCGGCTCAATTTGGTCATGTTTATGCTCTAAGCCCAGGCTTAATTGATGAAAATGGCCTAAGTACTTCATATCTAGGAAATCCTAAAGCAATTGATCGTTATGAGCACTTTCGAAGAGCGCTCGCTAAAACAACTTCACCAAAAACCTTAATGAAAGAAGAATTTAAAAGCTTTCAGGGCATGGCACTTTGGCAAAATGGCGAAGATAACAGCAATGCTGCATTTGTAATGGCATATGGTGGTGCATTTGCGAGTCACAATGGTGAACCGTTTGGTGCACACTTTAGCCAAGCTAAATCACAAATAGATAAGTGGCGTTTTGGTTTTGGAGAGTTAATCAACCAATATAGTGACAGTAAGGTGTTATCAAAATTACACTCGGTTAAAGTCGAGGTAGGCAAACAAGATGAATATAAATGGATTACTGATGGTAGCCTCAAGTTAAAAGCGTTAAGCGAAGCTCAAAAATCCAAAGTAAAGGTTGTCGTGTTTGAAGGTGATCACACTAGCAAAGTCAGAGAGCGCATATCACAAAGCATGCTCCCCCATTTTCAATCGTTACTATAAAAGCTTTTAGATCGACATTGTGGCGTTATTGCAATGCCACTGTATTTTTCAGCTTACCTTTAGAGCGCCTATTTCTTTAGCTTCACCACCTACCTCGATTTTGCTTACTTGGCCGTTTTCTAATTTTACACTCGCACTCAACCTGGACGCACAACCCATAGCGCGACCTTGTTCAAAAACAAAATCAAATGTCTCTTCGCCTGCAAAAACATGCTTAACAAGATAACAAGCCAAAGCGCCACTTGAACTGCCTGTCGCTGACTCTTCTGGAATACCAAAAAGCGGCGCGAAATTTCTGCAACTGGCAGTGAATTCACTGTCAGAATCATTTAGCTCAAAAGCATGCATGCCAATTAAATCGTACTTGTCACAAAACTCGCTAAGCTTCTCGTTATCTACTTCTAATTTGTCTAAATACCCTAAAGGCACGGGCACAATCACATCATTTAAGCCTGTGGAAATGACTTCAATGGGTAACTGAGTTGAAGATAATATATCAAACGGTAAACCAATTAATTCAGCAATATCGTCATATTCGAAAGTCTGCAAGTAACTCGGGCAAGCTTGCTCCATCACTACACGACCATCTTCTTCAACATTAACTGATAAAATGCCGGCTTTCGTGCGTTGTTTATACTTGCCTGCAGAAATTAGATTCTTGCTAAATAAAGTCGAAAAAGTAGCAAGCGTCGCATGACCGCAAAAGTCAACTTCATCAGTGACAGTAAAAAACGACACTTCAAAATCAACCTCATCATCTTTTGAGACAAACGCAGTTTCTGAGTAACCAACCGCTTGTGCTATTTTGAGTTTTTCTGACTTAGACAAGTCATCTGCGTTTAGTACAACACCGGCAGGATTCCCGCCCTTACCATCCAATGTGAACGAATTAACCAAAGTAGCCTTTGTAACCGACAAAACAAAACCTTAATTATTATATTTCGTCTGACAAATTAACTTGAGAAGTGCAGGAATACAAATAAAACATAGATTAAACAAGCAAATAAGCCGCTATTTAGCGGCTCTAAAAAAGGCATTTATCTGATTAAAGCTTGAAGCGTTCTACTGATTCAGCAAGCCGGTGCGCAAAGGCACTCAGTGCTTCACTGCCCTTGGCCATATGTTTCATTGAACTGGCATTTTCACTAGCCGTATCTTTTGCTTTTACCATCACATTACCAATTCGCAGACAATCCCCTTCTTGCTGCTCGGCTGATTGTGTTACTTGTTCACTCAAGTGGGTTACTTCATTGAGTGCATTTTCAATTTGCTGCATCACAACGACTAATGCTTGGCTTTGCTCAACGCATACAGATGCATCGGTTTGACCACTATGGATTGCACTTGCTGCCTGCTTAGTGTCTTGTTGTAGTACCGATATCATCTTATTGATTTCTTCTGTTGAATCTTGCGTACGAGATGCCAATGTTCTTACTTCATCAGCAACAACCGCAAAACCTCTACCTTGCTCACCCGCCCTTGCCGCTTCTATGGCTGCGTTTAGTGCTAACAGGTTAGTTTGCTCTGCAATAGACACGATTGTGTCTAAAATAGAACCTATGTTGTTACTATGTGACGTTAAACGACTCATCATTTCTACTGCTTCAGCCATTTTAGTGTCCAAAGACTCTATATGAGATTGATTGTCCACAACCAACGTAGATGCTTCTGTTTTACACTCATTCGCTTGCAACAAACTTTCAAGGCTTTGTTTTGCATTTTGTGAGACCTGAGACGCAGAGCCCGAAACGCTTTGGGCTAAATTTGCAGCGTCATCCATTCTTACCATTTGCGCAGCAGCGTTATCAGCGACTAGACGACTTTCTGATAGAGATTTTTCTGAAACAGAGTCTAGTTCATGTACTTTCGTGTTTATGTCATCTAATAAGTCTCTTAGACTATTTTTCACTTGGTTTATGTTGTCAATTAAAGTGCCAAATTCATCGTCATTTCTCTTCTGCATATCGCGAGAAAAATCACCTTGCGCAAGATAATTAAGCATTTTATTTACCGCTTTAAGCGGAGAAAGCATGGCTTTACTGGTCGAATATGCAATAAAACCGGCTAAGCCCACGAAGATAATGACGAGTATAATTGCACTGGTTTGGGCTTGAGAAATCAACTCTTGAGTTAGCTTTTGTGACGACTCAAAAGACGTTTTAGTCGTATCTTGAATCGCATTCAATGCATTAATTACATTTATGGAGTGTTCTTCAGATTGACGATAAGTTAATGTCGCATCAACTTGAGATTGACGCTGATTATTAAGCTCTGCATAGAGGCTACCTGGTGAACGAAGCAAGCTTTCTAATTTTTCTTGTGCAGCCTCAAAGGTACTAAATACTTCACCAGCGTTCACACCTTGCGATTGACGTTTTAAAAACGTAAAGTTGTCGTTGATATTATCTAAAATAAAAGACATATCTTCTTTGTGAGCAGCAATATTAGTCAGATTTAAAGTTGGAATTTGTTTCGCATTACTCTCAAGTGTGAAAAGCATGTCATCAATGCGAACACCCGTTCCCATCATTTCTTCGAGTTGACGTCCTTTTGCTCCCTCTATCAACTCGATATCTAGCATTGCCACACTTGCCTTCTCTTTACTGTCTAATAGAGTTTGCAACAAGGTGTCAATTTTATTTTGTGCGAGTAATGAGTTCGATTTTAATGTCAACATTTGAAAGCCCGCTTGCTCCATTGAGCTTATCGCTCGCTCAACCTGAGACACTGAACTAATTAAAGCTTGGTTATACGACAGCTTACTTTTTAATTGGGCAGTTAAACTCTGCTGTGTCTTAGCGGCAGATTCAAAGTTTCGTTTAGCTTGCTCGACCTCATTTTCCGACTCTAGATTATAGGCTTGAGCAACAAGCTTACTGAGTCTCAATTGCTGAAGCTGTAATTCATCAACAGCCCTTTGCCCAGGTAATGTTATGTCAGTCACTTTCCTATTTGCATCACTTATTTGAGATAGCGCCATATATCCCAATGAGCATGCCAGTAAAAGCAAAATTCCGATTGCCCCAAAGCCTGCTGTTATTTTTTGTTTTATTGTTAAATTGCTAAGCATAAAAATGGTTCCCACGGTTGAGGACCGACCACTATGTTATAAAACAAAGTAAATTCCAAGTATTTACTCTAAAACAGTTAACGATTCTTTAATAAATTTAGGCAATTATGGTAAAAATTCCAAGGTGATAAGAAATTAGGCAATTTTTATATTACTAAGAATGTAGTTATTTAAACTGACGACTGATTAAGCTTGATTGTTCTTTGCACATAAATGATTGTTGTAAATTTTAAAGTGCACTAACCTCGCTGTAACGCCACTTTTTTAATGCCATGAGGCGGTGTGAATTGCTTGAAAACTCTAAAACCATGTTTCTCGTAAAGCCTAACTGCTGGTTGGTTGAGTGCAGCAGTCTCTACAATGGCATATTCAAATGGCTTATTTTGAAGAACAAACTCAATTAATCGGCTAGCTATACCTTGTTTAAAATACAGAGGTGATACCGTTAAGCTGTCAATTTCTAATGTTGTTTTTGCAATGTTATCTGCTGATTCCTCATTTAACGATATTTCAATCACACCTGCTAGTTCACCTTCGACAATAAAGCCATAAAACTGAGTCGTTGACGCTTGTATGTTTTCAACTGTGCGGGACAAAGGCGGAAAGCTTTCAACACCAACTAGATCAGCTTCGATTTTGTAAGAGCTTTGAAAAACCTGATAAATTTGCTGGCTAACTTTAGAAACTGAATTGTTTAATTGTTGGATCATCATTTTTTTATTGTTATGGGTATAGAAAAGTACTGAGAATAACTCACTCAATAATCAAAAGGTTATTTTTGCTCAGCATTTTATGCGCAATGAAGTTGTAAAGCACAAGCCAGACAAACACACTCGTTAAGACTGCGTAGCCTCTAAAGGTAGGTAAAAGCCAAATCATCAACACCACAACCAACAAATATGTAATCAGTACTGACGCAAAAAGCTTCAAAGATTTAAGCTTGAGCCTTACACTACAATGATTGCACTTAAAGTAGAACGGAAATAAAGCAAGAGACATTGCAAAAGGCTCGATTTTTTCGTGGCACTTTGGGCAAATCGCATCAGACATCTTGGCTCCTCTAAACTTCATACAACTCTAAAGGTAAACCATCTGGGTCTTGGAAAAAAGTAAAGCGCTTTCCAGTGTATTCATCCACACGAATAGCCTCGACATCAACCCCATGGTTTTCTAATGCCATTACTTCTGTGTCGATACAATCAACACAAAAGGCCAAGTGCCTTAAACCCTGTGCTTCTGGGCGACTCACTCTTTTTGGCGCATTCAGAAAAGAAAACAATTCAATTTGGCTGCCATCAGGCAAAGCCAAGTCTAGCTTGAAAGAGTCTCGCTCTGCTCGGTAATTTTCTGCAACGACTTTTAATCCTAAAACTTGTATGTAAAAAGCTTTAGACCTTTCATAATCAGAGCAAATAATTGCCGCATGATGAATGCCTTTTAAATTCAACCTCTTCTCCTCGCAAAATAGGACATTATCAAAACTTACTCATCTATAAACGTCCAAGTGTCCGCACCGTCAAAACGCCTGACCTTAATATCTTGCGCAGCTGCGGGGTCCACCATACGAAAATTCACAGCGGTTTTTTCTCGACCTGCTTTTTCAGTCAAGGTGTAATGGGTAGTGCACCCACATTTTCTACAGCGATGAAAGTGTATGTATTCATCACCATGACTGTAAATTTCTGTACCACCTTGGCCGATATTGAGCAAAACGTCTTGCGGAGGGTAGTTTCCCCACAGGGCCGCTAAGCGATGGCAGATAGAGCAATTACAACTGGTAAGTGACTCAGGTTTCGGTATAGTTAATTGAATATTCCCACAATGACAACTTGCATTTAGCATCTTATTTTCCTTTATTTTTATTAAGTTGTAGTAAATCCCATTTGTTTCCGTAAAGGTCTTGAAATACCACTACTGTGCCATACTCCTCTTCTCGTGGCGCTTCATGAAACACCACGCCTTTACTTCTCATAAACTCATAATCGCGCCAAAAGTCATTAGAGTGAAGAAACAAAAACACCCGGCCACCGGTCTGATTTCCGACTGCGTTTTTCTGCTCATCAGAACTCGCCTGCGCTAATAATAGATTCGTGCCATTCGAGTTTGGCGGCGACACTTGAACCCAGCGTTTTCCGCCTCCCAAATCTGTATCTTCAACTAAGGTAAATCTAAGCTTATTTGTATAAAACTCAATGGCATCATCGTAGTTTTCAACTACTAGAGCAATACAGCCTATACTTTGTTCAATTTCTTCTGACATCTGCGACCCATCTATTTTTAACTTACTTGAATTCAACCATGACCAATTCGTTTTTGGTTTTCACAAAGTTATCACCCAGCATCTTTAATGACTGTTTTGAGAAGTCACTCATAAACAAATTATTTTCATCAAAACGCCCTATAATTTCGGCTTGCTCTAATGCAGGTTTATAGCGCCAAACATTTTGCTGTTTATCTTGCAAAAAAACCTCATTGCCTTTCACGTAATAGCGGCCTTGAAGTGTTAATGCAGGCAGAGCTGTAATTTCGAGCCCCTGACCAGAAACTATTTTTTTAAGTTGGCTGCTGTCATTCAATATTAAGGTGTTGTCGGCTAACACCTGTGCCCAATGAAAAGGCCCTTCAAATAGAGTGCTAAGGCTATTCGTTTTTAAATCTATAGCAATTAGAGAGGTGTTTAATTCTGTTTCAAATTGTGCGTATAAGGCATTGGATGTTGCTTGCAGCAATTGTTTTACTGGTACATTCAGCGGAAGCTTTTTTGGTTTAGAGTTTTCTTCAGCAAGGTTTAAAAGCCAAACATGATTTTCAATGAGATAAGCTACTCGATTTTTATCTAACCAAATGTGATCTGTAACAGCCCCTGCTTGTGTCAGTTGCAAAAGCTGCTTACCTTGTTGCAGCCAAATCTGAGTTGAACCACTTCGATTGCTGAGTAAACTGAATTCATCTGAATCCGGTCGAAATTTACCCTGCACATCAGTAAATTTCGACGCTGCAATATCAACTACATCATTTAGCTGTGTTACAGAGCTTAAGCGAGCCTGATGGTTGTCTCGACCGAGTAAAGCAAACAACTGCTGGTCAATAAACGTTAACTCCGACACTTGCATACTGCTGGCTAGGTTAGTGTTGCTAATGACTTTTCCCTGAGGACTATATTCTACAAGTGATTTATCTAGAGCTACCCAAAGGTTGCCATTGTCTGTAAATGTCATAGCCAAGCTGCTCGAGCTGAACGTTTGGTCGAAATTGATACCTAAGCTAATGGCTTCAAGCTTGTTCTCTTTTAAGTCAAACATCTTTAATTGATTATTAAAATTTATAGCAAGCTGAGTTTTATCAGGCGATAAAAAAGCATTATCAATCTGACCTGCAAGCAAACTAGTTTGCTGCTGTGTTTTAAGATCCAATGAAATCAGCTCTGACTGCCATTGTTTGTCGGTTTTAATAAACAAAAGTGTTTCATCACTTATGAAAAGCGGTGTGTGATTGAAGTCATTTTGGCAAGGCAATACACGAGTAAGCGCTTTTGTCTTGATATTTAAACCCACCAACTCAGCACATTTAACGCCTTTTTGTTCAATAATTTGGCCAAAACGCAGTTGCTGTTTATCTTCAGTTAAAACCATTCGGCCATAAACATTCACTTTATCTAACAGCTCTTCCCGCAGGTTGTTTTGTGTATTGTGAAGCACTAACTGGTTGCCAGCTTGTTTATCGATAAAGATAAATTCAGTTTTAGACAGCGGAATTAATTGAGCTAATTGCTCAGTTTGTGTATCTAAACTGATTAAATTTGCCTGCGCAGCTCCAACTATTGTGGTCGGTTTAGAAAACCAATGAACTGACGTAAATATGACGATAAATAATGAAACAACCCCTAATAAAGCAATGGGTTGATTCAAGAGACTCTGTTTGGCTTGGTGTGAGGCTGTAATGTTTTGCTTTTCAAGCGCCTTGCCTTCAAATGCCTCAATTTCAAGCTGTTCACCTTCAAGACTATCAGTCACAAAAACCAAACTATAACCACGTTTTGGATGCGTCCTAATAACAGCCTGCTGTTTGGCTGTATCGCCAAGAGACTTTCTCAGTTGTGCGATAACACGCTGTAACGCATTCGGCGCAACAATCACATCTTGCCAAACTTGTTGTTGTAATTGCTCATAGCTGACTAGCTCGCCTTTGGCATCAAATAACACTTTAAGCACCGCCACCAGCCTAGGTTCGAGTTGCGTTACAGTGCCTTGCTTGCTTAGTTCGCCTGATTGCCAGTTTATGGTGAAACCATGAAAATGTGCTTGGTGCATACTTAGTGAGCTCGCAAGTTCTGTAAGATATTGCACTGACTCGAATTTGTGTCATCGCAGCCTTCGAGCAAGCCCGTTAAGGTTTGCTCTAAGGCTTCGAGTTCAATTTTGGCTTTTTTAACTCGCTCTAATTGCGCTGCTATTAAGTCATCTACATGATTATTATGCCCTTCGCAGGCATTGCCATGATCGCATCCAAGCACTTTTTTAATCTCTTCAAGGGGAATTTGTAAATCTCTACAACGGCGAATAAACGATAAACGCTCAACATCCTCTTGCTGATAAACCCGATACCCATTGGCGGCACGTGCGGGCTCTGGTAATAATCCAATCTCTTCGTAATAGCGAATGGTTTTACTGGTCACCTGAGTTAATTTTGAAAGTTCGGCAATTTTCATGTTGACCTTCCTGTTACTGGAAGCTTTATAGTGGCCTTACACTAACGCACTTTTTATTCGTGTGAAATAGTTAAACTCATTTAAATTATTGGTTTATAGATTAGTCATGTTGAAATCGCGCATCGCATACATTTTTGTATTGGTCCTGCTGCACAGTTTATTAAACTGTGACCGCGCGCCATTTCATGCCGATAATAGTCATGATGAACCTGTCCATGTACATGAGTTAGTTAAAGCACCTCATTTCGATCAAGCCGATGACGGCTCTCAGGTCTTTCACGCTGATATTCATAACCACCACACTTGCCACAGCGGCAATAGCGTTAAAGTGCAAAGTGTGCTGGCTTATAGCGAACAAATAAGCAGTTACAACCCAACTTATCAAAGCAAGAGTTATCCGCCTTTAGTACCACCTCCGAGTTTACTCAATCACGCCTAGCGCACACATTTATAAATTTTTGAACTGATGACTCATAGCTTCTAGCTTCTAGCTTCTAGCTTCTAGCTTCTAGCTATCATCCTGTGTGCGCTCGACTGTTAATTTTCATCCCGAATTTTAATAAATTGAGTAATGAACATGAAAAAGATCTCATTTTTGATCATGGGTTTGGCTATTTATATGCCACAACCTGTGTGGGCCGAGCAAACGCCGCTTAGCCTAAAAACCGTGCTACAACGCACACAAGCAAACCACCCGAGTTTGCAACTTTACAAAGAAAAAGCAGCAGTTATTGAAGCGAACCGCTTACAAGCGGGTTTATCGCCTAACCCTGAATTAAGCTTCTCGCTCGAAAATGCATTCGGCAATAACGAGGCAAAAGATGTCAGTGGTATAGAAGGCACTTTGCTTATAAGCCAACTGTTTGAACGCGGTGATAAAAAGCAGCGTCGCATTGCGATGCAAGATAGCAAACTGGTTCAATTTCAGACCGAATATCAACTCACGCAACTCGATGTATTTGCTGATGCCACTGCGCAATATTACCAGGTGATGCGCTTACAAAGCTTACTCGCATTAAGCCAAACACAGCAAAGTACGGTATCGGACGCGCTTAATACCATTAAACAGCGTGCAGCGGCGGGTGCGGTATCGAATGCCGATGTGGCTCGAATGCAGTTTGAACACGGTACGCTACAGCTCGAACAGCAACAGCTTGAAAGTGAATTTACAACAGCAAAACTGCACCTTGCTCAGTTTTGGTTAGATGAAGCTGACTTCAGTAACGTTCTAGAACTACTGCCGATACGCAGACACACTAACGGCAATCTGAAAACAGAACTTACTTTGCCTAATTTAGCTGACTTACATAACGCTATTGATATGGCCCCTGAAATTCAACTTATTTCGCAACAAGTGCTATCCGAGCAAGCAGCTATGCAATTGGCTTCAGCTAATTCGGTCGCAGATCTTACTTTGGGCACAGGAGTCAGATTTGATAATGCCAGTAACAGTGCTTCACTGCTGTTTGAAGCAGCAATGCCACTGCAACTCAGCAATTCGCAACAAGGCAATATTAAAGCGGCTAGTGCGCAAATCAACTTATTAAGTGAGCAGCAGCAATTAATTCGCCAATCTCTTAAACAACAGATCAGCCAAACCTACACCCTAGCGCAAAACCAACAGCGCAGACTCTTGCAGTTGCAAAGCCAATTACTCCCTTTGGCAAAAACTTTAATCTCGCAAAGTTTAGACAGCTATCGTCTTGGGCAGATCTCAGTGCTGCAACTGTTAGATGCGCAAAAAGAGCGTTTCAATACCGAGCAAGCGATCATAGACACGCAAGTCGCACTACTCAATTCACACCTTATGTTACAGCGCTTGATAGGCAACACCTCACTATCAGCACTGAATAATGCTCATTCACAGTCACCTCTCTCTAATCAAACTGCAACTTCTTCGCCATGGAGCAACACATTATGAAATCATTAAAACTATCGACTATCGCCTTAACATTCGCTTTCTCAACGCTCGCGATGACTCATAGCTCAATGGTTTTTGCTGGCGAAGGGCATGATCACGATGAAAAGCCAACTTATACACAGAAACAACCGCCACATGATGAAGAAGAAAATGTCGTAGTGCTCTCCGAGCAAGCCATTTTAGCCAATGGCATAGAAACCGAACGTGCGAGCATTGGCATAATAAGCCAACACGACACTTTGTTTGGCGTGATCGCGCCAACCATAGACAACACTTTCACCATCATGGCCCCTTATCAGGGCATTGTTGAAAAAGTATTTGTAGAAATTGGTGATCGAGTGACAAAAAACCAGCCGCTACTCAAAGTACAAAATCGCCAAACGTTACAAAGCTACATCATTAAGAGCCCTGCCGATGGTGAAGTCACGGAACGTTTAATTGCGCAGGGGCAACTGGCGTTAGATCAAACCTTACTGACCATCATTAATCTCGAGCAAGTGTGGGTTGAGCTGTCGGCATTTCCTGAAAACATCGAAAAGCTCAAAATCGGTCAAAGCGCTGATATTTACGATTTACACCAACACTTAAACACCTCGGGCAAGGTCTCGTATATCGCCCCTATGATGACAGGCGGACATATCGCCCGGGCAAGAGTGGTGATCAACAACCTTGACGGACATTGGCGACCGGGCATGCATGTGAAAGCCGATGTAAAAACGGCTGAGCTTACAAGCCAATTAAGAGTGAAACAAACCGCGATTCAAAGCTTAGAAGACGAAAACGTGGTGTTTGTTAAAACCGCAAACCGCTTTGAGGCGCGCCATGTAACACTTGGTGAAGCCAATCGCGAATGGGTGTCGGTCATTGAAGGCTTAAATGCAGGGGAAGAGTATGTCACTGAAAACAGTTACATCTTAAAAGCCGATCTTCTCAAAAACGGCGCAAGCCACGCGCATTAAGGAGCAGGTATGATTGATTTTATAGTTTCTTTTGCCGTAAAGCGTCGCTGGCTAGTCATAGCAGCCACTTTGCTGGTTGCCGCATTTGGTGTGTATAACATGACACGTTTATCGATAGATGCGGTCCCCGATATCACCAACGTACAGGTGCAGATCAATACCAAAGCCACCGGTTTCACTCCTTTAGAAACCGAGCAACGGATCACCTATTTAATAGAAAACGCCATGGCAGGGTTGCCAAATCTCGAAACAACACGTTCGCTATCCCGTTATGGTTTATCTCAAGTCACCGTTATTTTTAACGAAGGCACCGATATTTACTGGGCAAGACAGCAAATTGGCGAACGCCTGCAAAGTGTTCGCAGTGAATTGCCCAATAACATAGAACCCAGTATGGGCCCTATTGCCAGTGGCTTAGGTGAAATATTTACCTATATTGTCAGAGCACAAGAGAGCGCCAAAAAGCCCGATGGCTCGGCTTATGGCGCAGAAGATCTGCGTACTTTGCAAGACTGGGTTATTAAACCACAACTCATGAAAGTTAAAGGTATTACAGAGATAAACAGCATCGGCGGCTTTGAAAAACAATATCAAGTCGCCCCAGAGCCGAGCAAACTACTTGCGTATAAACTGACTATTACCGATGTAGTTAATGCGCTTGAGCAAAATAATGCTAATCGCGGCGCAGGTTATATTGAGCGCAATGGTATGCAATATTTGGTTCGCTCTCCCGGGCAATTGAAAACCCTGACGGACATTGAACAACTTGTTGTCGCAAGGCGTGATGCGCCAGTTCGTATTAAAGACATAGGTAAAGTCTCGTACGGAAAAGAGCTTCGAACCGGCGCTGCCAGTTATGGCGGTGAAGAAGCAGTGCTTGGCACAGCCATGATGTTGATGGGCGAAAACAGTCGTGTGGTTGCCAAAGCCGTTGCCGATAAACTACAAGCAATTCAATCCAGTTTGCCTAAAGGGGTTATTGTCGAAGCCGTTTATGACCGCACAACATTAGTTGATAAAACCATTGCCACCATAGAGAAAAACCTATTTGAGGGCGCGGTGTTAGTTATCGTTATTTTGTTTTTATTACTTGGCAACATCACAGGCGCACTCATCACCGCATTGGTTATTCCACTGAGTATGTTGTTTGCCATGACAGGCATGGTAAGCAATCGCGTATCGGGTAACTTAATGAGCTTAGGGGCCATAGATTTTGGTTTGATAGTAGACGGCGCGGTCATAGTCGTTGAAAATGCCCTGCGCCGTTTGGGATTAGCCCAACACCAACACGGTCGCTTGTTAACCTTACAAGAGCGTTTAGACGTTGTATATCACAGTACCAAAGAGGTCTTTAATCCCGCCGCATTTGGCATGCTGATCATCATGTTGGTGTATTTACCCTTATTTGCTCTAGAGGGCGTCGAGGGCAAAATGTTCCAGCCAATGGCGTTTACCGTGATTGCTGCGTTAATCGGCGCGCTGATCTTTTCTATTACCTTTGTGCCTGCAGCCATTGCCATTTTCGTTAAAGGTAAAATTGAAGAAAAAGAAAATCGAGTCATGCGCTCAGCAAAAGCCATTTACCAGCCGTTACTCGCTTTCTCTTTAAAACACTCAGTTGCGTTAGTCGCCGTGGCATTCACTTTTGTAGGAATTGTCGCTTGGCAAGCACAAAAACTTGGGGCTGAATTTTTACCTAAACTCGACGAAGGTGATATTGCTATGCATGCGCTTCGGATCACGGGCACTGGGTTAGAGCAATCGGTTGAGATGCAATTAACGCTTGAAAACACCATTAAAACCCTGCCTGAAGTGGCGCATGTGTTCTCAAAAATTGGCACACCGGATGTCGCCACCGACCCTATGCCGCCGAATGTGGCTGACACCTTTATGATCTTAAAGCCAAAATCTGAATGGCCAAATCCTGATGAAAGTAAAGCCGATGTACTTACTCGACTCAGAGCTAAAGTCGCAGACATGCCGGGTAATAACTATGAGTTTACTCAGCCCATTGAAATGCGCTTTAACGAATTAATCGCCGGTGTGCGTGCCGATGTGGCACTGCGCATTTATGGCGATGACTTAAGTGTACTTAAACAATATGGTGAAAAGGCCACTGTGCTATTGAAAAACGTCAAAGGTGCCACCGATGTACGCTTAGAGCAAATGGCTGGCTTACCGACTTTATCGGTTGAACCACAACGTGATCATTTGGCGTTACTCGGCTTAACGGTCAGTGATATTCAAGACATGCTTGCCGCTGCTGTCGGCGGTGTTGAAACAGGCCTAATTTATGAGGGCGACAAACGCTTTAAACTCTTAGTCAGGCTTGATAAACAATGGTCACAAGATTTAGAGGCCTTAAAATCACTGCCTGTGGCTCTGCCAGTAAGTCAGAACCCAGATCTGGCGTTTGTGCCCTTGGGGGAAGTAGCCAATATAGTGTTAACCACAGGACCGAATCAAATCAACCGTGAAAGCGGCAAACGCAATGTGATTGTCACCGCCAACGTTGATGAGCGAGATTTAGCCAGCTTTATCAGTGAAACAAAAACGCTTATGAATGGCGAACTCAATCTTCCTGCAGGTTATTGGCTTGATTATGGGGGGACTTTTGAGCAACTCGAATCAGCCAGCCAACGACTTAGTATTGTTGTACCTTTGACTTTATTATTAATACTTGGCCTGCTTTATAGCGCGTTTAATTCAATCAGGGATGCATTGGTCATTTTCAGTGGCGTACCATTAGCGTTAACCGGTGGTGTATTGGCTTTAGTGCTCAGAGACATGCCATTTTCAATTTCTGCCGCAGTCGGCTTTATCGCCCTTTCTGGAGTGGCAGTACTTAACGGTGTGGTCATGCTGTCGTTTATCAAGCAACTCAGGGGGCAAGGTTTAGAACTATACCAAGCTATCGAGCAAGGGGCCTTGCAAAGGCTACGCCCTGTCATGATGACTGCCCTAGTCGCCAGCCTAGGCTTTTTGCCCATGGCGCTGAATGTCGGTACAGGTGCTGAAGTACAAAGGCCTCTGGCTACCGTCGTCGTCGGCGGCATTATTACCTCGACACTGCTTACTTTGGTCGTGCTCCCCGCATTGTATAAACTAGTACAACGAAAAACTAATAGGCCGTAAGACGACATTATTTTGATTTAGAAGTCATATCTTCCTTACTTATTTGCTATGACTCTGAGTAAGGAAGATAAATTGTAGATTACTCTTCAAGTAACCTAATTGATATTGCAGCTGCAGAAGTGCGATTATCAACTCCGAGTTTTTTGTAAATTTGCTCTAAATGTTTGTTTACCGTTCTTGGGCTCAATTCTAAAATTTGGGAAATTTCCCAGCTGGTTTTCCCATATGATAGCCAATACAAAACCTCTGACTCTCTTTGTGTTATGGGTAACCGTGCTTTTAGAACTTCCGCTGTTTTCTTTTCTTTCGCTTTACTTATTTTCAGTAAGTGTAACTCCCCTTGCTTTCTTTGATAACTCAAAGTTAAAGGGGAATCAAAACACCTAAGATCCAAGCTAGTGCGATTTTCAGAAGCTTCTAAAAGCCAATCTTTTAACGCATTTGATAGTGTCACCCAAGGTGTACTATCAAATTTAGAGATACTATCTATGAGCTCATAAACAAATGGTGTCGCCCATGACAAACAACCATTATCGTTTACACATAGTACATTACTGCCAGCATGATCAAGCGCATTCTGAGCGCTCAACGCTAATTTGGCAGTATGAATATGAGTCTTAATACGCACGATGACCTCATCGGGAGAAATTGGTTTTGTCACATAATCAATACCACCCGCTTCAAAGCCGTTCACAATATCTTCAACATCAGACAAACCTGTCATAAATATGATTGGAGTGTTAGGCAATATTTGTCTTAACCTTTTACATGTTTCAAAGCCATTCATTTCGGGCATGACGGCATCTAACAAAACAACATCTGGAGTCACTTTTTCCGCAATTGAAATAGCTTGGACCCCATTAAGTGCTACCAAAGGCGTGTAACCTTCGGTATTTAAAGCTACATTCAACATTCCAAGTGATTCTGGTGAATCATCAACAACCAGTACGACATCACTTATTTTATTATTCACAGCTTACCTCTCGTAAATACTCAACTATTTTTGGAAAATTGCACTGTTGCAAATATTGATTTAGCTTAGCCGTCACACCATCTGGGATAAAAAATGACGTTTCTATTTCTATTAATTTAGATTTAAACCCTGATAAATATCCAATTTCGGCCATTGCAATCAATTCCATATAATGCTCTTTTTTTGCTGGCATTTTGTTCGATTCAGCAAAGTCTGGTGTCGAATTAGACAAGGCTTGAATCTCAGGTTCTTTGTCAGACTGCCATTTAATCATCATTAACTGACCAATTTTAATCAGCAGTGTATTTAAGTTAATTGGTTTAGTTAAATACCCATTATGGTAGCCTTGAGCCGCGAGACTAGATTCATTATCTCTAGCATTTGCAGACACCATTAATACCGGTGTGTATAGGTTTTGTTTCCGCATTGTTTTAACCATTTGCCAGCCATCTTGCGCAGACATACGAACATCTAAAATAGCTAAATCGATCCGATTTTTATGTAAAATCTCCAACCCACTTTTTGCATCACTGGCTATTTTTAGTATAAAACCCAGAGGCGAAAGAAAATCTACAAGTAACTTTTGGTAATCTTTATCATCATCAACAATGAGAATAGCTTTACGCTCACCAAAATACCCTTTGGCTCGCAAGTTATCTTGCTCTAATGTTCTAACTTCATGATAAACAGAAGGCATCATTAACCTGATCCCGAATGTTGAACCTTTACCTAACTGACTGTCTAATGTGATTTCTCCACCCATGAGTTCAATTAAAGCGGAAGAGATCGTTAATCCCAACCCCGTTCCCCCAATGGCTTGATTATGAGTACTTCGGATCTGTTCAAAAGGTTGAAATATGCGCTTTTGATCTCTCGAAGAAATCCCTTCTCCTGTATCTTGAATACTGAAAGTCGCAACTTCATTTCGGTAGCTTACACGAAACGTCACGCTGCCTTTTTCTGTATATTTTATAGAATTAGACAACAGATTAATGAGCACTTGTCGAAAACGCTGCTTGTCAGTAATAACATAATCCGGAATATGCCCTGACGGTTGGTATCTGAAAGTTATGCCTTTTTTATCAGCATGCATTTGAAACATATCCACCAATTGTTGCAACATAGTTTTTAGATTGCACTCATCCCTATGTAAACATAAACGCCCTGCCTCAATTTTTGATAACTCTAATAACCCTTCAATAAGATCGGATAAGTGATCACCATTACGTTTAATGATTTTAAATGTGTCTATGTGCGATTGGGAAAGCCGGGTATCTTGGCAAAATAGTTGCGCATAACCAAGCATGACATTTAACGGGGTTCTTAATTCATGACTTAAGTTTGTCAGGTATCTGCTCTTCGCTTCGTTCGCCATTTCGGCAGCTTCTTTGGCCCCTTTTAGTTCTGATAATGTTTTATCATGAGCTGAAGCTTCTTCTGCAAGTGCTTTGGTATGTGCTCGCAACTCTTTGAGGGCTAAACGGTTACCGCGCCTAGCGAGCACAAATAACCAACTAACTACACCAATAATTATCAGTAGAACGAAAAAAACTTTGATAAGCGTATTTGCTATGACTTCCTTTGCTTGACCATCCAATGAAATTTGTTGATAAATTAAAAAGAAAATACCAGCACTGGTAAAACTTAACCCTAGAGTGACATATATCGACTGTGCCAATGGCCTTGATAATAGGTTTAACAACTTAGTCGATAAAAACCGTTTAAAGAAGCCATTCAGTTGATTCTTCATAACGCCTTTTGAACGACATTCATCGCCACATCGAACATCAAGTGAGCAACACAATGAACAAATGTTCTTATTATAAGCTGGGCAAAATGTCATATCCTCTTTTTCAAATGTGTTCTCACATATATGACATTTTGCTACGGTGGGCATATCATCTTGATTTGCTCTGACTAGGTAGTATTTTCCTTTTGTTAACCAACCTAAAAAAGGCACGATCATAAAAGGTAATAAGCACGAAATATAGGAAGCGAGTGCTTTAATTGCTTCACCTAAAATGCCAGCATGTGCAATAAAACCAGCCAATGCAGCTATGAACATTGACCCCACCCCAACCGGGTTAATATCAAATAAGTGTGACCGCTTAAACTCAATGTGCTTCGGACTAAGCCCCAATGGCTTATTAATTGTTAAATCTGCCACCACAGAGCTTAGCCAAGCTAGTACAATTACTGAGTACACGGTCAGCATTTTTTCAATAGTATGGTAAACCCCTAACTCCATAAGTAAAAAAGCTATGACCACATTAAAAATTACCCACACAACGCGCCCTGGGTGGTTGTGCGTTATTCTTGAAAAAAAGTTTGACCAAGCTAAAGAACCCGCATAAGCATTGGCGACGTTAATCTTTAGCTGGCAAATTACAATAAAAATACATGCCACAATTGCTGCAACGGTCGGTGACTCAAACACGAGTTTAAATACAAGGTTATACATATGTGCAGGATCATCGGCTAATTCAATCGCAACTCCTTGCTGTAAGGCAAAGTAAGCTAAAAACGATCCCAAAAATAGCTTAATCGCACCGACAATTATCCAACCAGGCCCTCCCGCGAGTAATGCTAGCCACCATTGCCACTTAGTTGCTTTCTTTTCTGCTGGCAAAAACCTCAAAATATCTACTTGCTCTCCTATTTGAGCAACTAACGAAAGCAAAACCGCAGAAGCTGAACCAAATAACAAAAGATTAAAGTTAGCTCCTCCATCTCCGGCACTACCTGTGAAATTAACCCATTCAGTAAAATTACTGTCTGCATGGGTGAGTAAAAAATAAAAAGGGAAAATTTGTAATAAAATCCAAAGTGGCTGAGTCCAAGCTTGGAAGCTACTTATATAAGAGATGCCATGCATCACCAAAGGCAAAATTACAATGGCACTAAAAAGATAAGCTATATGTACAGGCACACCCATCAATGAGTGCAGAGCCATCGACATTATTGATGCTTCTAGAGCAAAAAAGATAAACGTAAAAGATGCATAAATGAGAGACGCGATAGTCGAACCAATATAACCAAACCCAGCACCACGGCTGAGCAGGTCAATATCTACACCGTATTTAGCGGCGTAGTAGCTTATCGGTAATCCAAATAAAAAAATAACCGTTGTCACCGCTAAAATCGCCCAAGCGGCATTGGTAAAACCAAAATTTAAGGTGATAGCGCCGCCAATTGCCTCAAGCAATAAAAACGATGCGAAGCCAAGTGCTGTAATTGCAATACGATTAAGAGACCACTGTCTTGCACTTTTAGGTGTGTAACGTAATGCAAAGTCTTCCATCATTTCGTTTGCGACTAACTTATTATACGTTCGGCGGGTAGAGGTGATGTGTCGCCTTGTATTCATTTTAAACACGCTAATTGCAAAACAATCAATAAAAAGCAGCTCATTTTATTGCTCCTCAACCCTTAAAAGTAAAACCACACTTCACAGTACACAAATTACACAGTGATTGATATGCGTAGTTTTACGTAGGTAGTTGCGCGATTTTACGAATATTAAGTCTCCCCTAAAAAAAACATACTGAACTTACAGCAAATATTGCTTTTTAAACAATTTTAACTCTATCCAAATAAATCAACTTAGCGAGAAGTGACACATGAAGTTTTTAAAAAAGATGACAGCTACTGCAATAGCAACTCTACTTGCCTCCACAGCACAGGCGCAAGAATCTAAATTAGATTCCTTAAGCGTCTCGGGTTTCATCGATATGTCTTATTATTCAGTCGAACAAGACAAAGGGGCATCAGTGCATGAATTTGGTTTAGACCAAGTAGAACTTAATCTGGCATATCAATTTGACAGTAAATTATCTGCAAATGTCGATATCGAATATCAAAACTCTGATGAGGGCGTCGATTTAGAGCAAGCTTTTTTAAACTATTCACTCTCAGAAAACCTAACTGTTAAAGCGGGCCGTTTCCTAAGTTATTCAGGCTGGGAAACTGAAGAGCCAACTGGTTTATTTCAATATTCTGGTACCGGATATGCCCAGTACTTCTATGGCTACTATCAACAGGGTGTGTCAGCTATTTATAGCAGTGAAAAATTCGCTGTTGCAGTCTCAGTAGTCAATGACCTTGCAGGCCCTCAATCAACAGATTCTGAACACCCTGGTGTCGAAACCATGGTGGCATTTACACCTAACGATGCAGTCACAGTAAAAGGTTTTTATTCAAAAGATGGTGATGTTGAACTCATCAATACTTGGGCCAGTTACTCAGCCGAAAAGCTTACAGTGGCAGCAGAGTATAACCAAGCTGAGAATAGCGCTTTTTCTGGAAGCGACGCGTCGGGCTACCTAGTCATGGCAAATTATGCATTCGATGACTTTGGTTTTACGGTTCGATATCACGACTTCAGCGTAGAAGACGAGTTAGGCACGGTTGTAACCGAGCAGAGCAGTTTAACTCTTTCTCCTAGCTACGCAGTTAATGACAACTTACTCATGGTCTTTGAATACCGTATGGATGACAACGTTACAACCGCAGATGAAGACATTTTTGCAATCGAAGCACTACTTACTTTTTAAATTCAATCATCATTTAAGGATACACTCATGAACTTTAAACAGCTCATATTAGCAGGAACAATCTCTACCAGTTTGCTTGCAACCCAAGTGGCACTAGCAGCAGATACAATAAAGGTCGGTGTTTTGCATTCTCTTTCTGGCACCATGGCCATCAGTGAAACGACCCTTAAAGACACCGTGTTGATGATGATCGAGGAGCAGAACAAACGCGGCGGTCTGCTTGGAAAAAAATTAGAGCCTGTCGTTGTTGATCCAGCTTCTAACTGGCCTCTTTTCGCAGAAAAAACCCGTGAACTTTTGGCTAAAGAGAAGGTTGATGTAATTTTCGGTTGCTGGACATCTGTTTCAAGAAAATCTGTTCTACCTGTGATTGAAGAATTGAACGGTTTGATGTTTTACCCTGTGCAATACGAAGGCGAAGAGTCCTCTAAAAACGTATTCTATACTGGTGCAGCACCTAATCAACAAGCCATTCCTGCTGTTGATTACCTAATGAATGAGTTAGACACAACTCGATGGGTGCTTGCAGGTACAGACTATGTTTATCCGCGAACAACCAACAAAATCCTCAAAGCCTACCTTACCTCAAAAGGGGTAGCCGAAGAAGATATTATGGTGAGTTATACACCATTCGGCCATTCAGATTGGCAAAGTATTGTATCTGAAATTAAAAAGTTTGGATCTGAAGGTAAAAAAACAGCCGTAGTTTCGACCATCAATGGCGACGCAAATGTTCCTTTTTATAAAGAGCTAGGTAATCAAGATATTTCAGCTGAAGACATTCCTGTTATTGCTTTTTCAGTAGGCGAAGAAGAGTTATCTGGCTTTGACACAGCTCCACTAGTTGGTCACCTAGCTGCATGGAACTATTTCCAAAGTGTTGAAACTGAAGAAAACACAGCTTTCATCGCTAACTGGAAAAAATACATCAAAGACGACAAACGTGTAACCAATGACCCGATGGAAGCAACATATCTTGGCTTCAAAATGTGGGCAAAAGCGGTTGAAAAAGCTGGCTCAACAGAAGTCGAAGATGTCAGCGATGCATTAATCGGCATCACAGTGCCAAATTTGACCGGTGGCACCGCTGTGATGAACGCTAACCACCATTTATCTAAGCCAGTTTTAATTGGTGAGATTCAAGATGACGGTCAACTTGAAGTTGTATGGGAAACAAAAGGTACCGTAATGGGTGATGCATGGTCTGATTACTTACCAAGCTCAAAGCACCTTATCTCTGATTGGACAGCTCCAATTAAATGCGGCAACTACAACGTGACGACCGCGAAATGTTCTGGCCAGAGTTACTAAGTCTCTAACTAACAACGTGAGGCGTTTACTTTCAACGCCTCATCGTTTTAAGGATTTCCTAATGCTACGTTTTATATTACTTATTTTTGTATGCTTGGTGCCTACAACGAGTTGGTCCAACAACATATCAGAAATACAAGCTAGCACTTCAGATATAATTTTTACACCAGCTGTAAACAAATTATCTCAGGCAAAACTTAAAGATATGCCTGAAGTGGTAGAAAACATTTCTAATATTCAGGACCCGAGAACACGTGATGTGTTATCAGATCTGCTGAAAGGTCAGCTGTTTTATTTGAAGTCAAACAAACAATTGGTTCGTGCTATTAAAAACCAAGATGATCTGTATGATTTAATTGATATCTTTTCTGCACAACCGCTCGAAGCGCTTCCTAAATCTCATATAAAGAAGGTAAGAACAAACAACCGCGTTAGACAACTTATTCGCAGTAAAATCGCATATCTTGATCTCACTTCTAGAGACGATGAAGTGCGTTATCAAGCAGTAAAACAGGTGCTGGATAAGCCATCTGAAAATAGTTTAATGCTTATAAAAACACTGGCTATTGTAGAGAAAAATCAAGAAATCAAGGCGTTAATGGAAACAACGCTATTGATTGAACAGCTTTCAGTACCTGATCCAGATGAAAAGTTATCAGCCGTATTAAAACTTACAAACAACCTTGAACCTGCTGTAAAAGTTGCACTTCAAGCTGAACTAGATGTACTTGATGCTGACCGTGATCCTGTACTCAAGAGTGCAATCGAAGCCGCTCTAAACAACATTTCACAACAACAAAGCTTTTATTCAATTTTAGAAAATTTGTTTTTTGGGCTGAGCTTGGGTTCTGTCCTGTTACTTGCTGCAATTGGCCTTGCCATTACATTTGGTGTTATGGGTGTTATTAACATGGCACATGGCGAAATGATCATGCTTGGTGCATACACTACTTATGTAATTCAAACTCTTTTCCCTGAGCTTCTTAACTATTCATTATTAATTGCCGTCCCAGCCGCGTTTTTGGTGTCTGGTTTAGTTGGCGTGATGATAGAGCGAGGGATCATTAGGCATTTAAAAGGTCGACCTCTTGAAACCTTACTGGCCACATTTGGGGTAAGCCTAGTACTTCAGCAGCTTGTACGAAGCGTATTTTCACCCCTCAATAGAACCGTTGCATCACCAGAATGGATGAGTGGTTCATTACAAATAAATCCTGTTTTATCTCTTACTTATAGCAGGTTATATATCATCATATTTTCATTCATCGTATTTATCGCGCTACTTCTCATCTTAAAGAAAACATCTCTTGGTCTTCATGTGAGAGCGGTTTCTCAAAATCGAAATATGGCACGAGCGCTAAGCATAAAAAGCAACTGGGTGGATGCCATAACATTTGGTTTAGGATCAGGTATTGCTGGTGTAGCTGGGGTTGTTTTAAGCCAACTTACCAATGTTGGGCCTAATTTAGGGCAGGCTTATATTATTGATTCTTTCCTTGTCGTCGTCTTTGGCGGAGTAGGCAACCTCTGGGGCACACTAGTTGCGGCGCTGTCTCTTGGCGTTCTGAATAAAGTTTTGGAACCTCTTACCGGTACCGTTTTAGCCAGCATCATCGTACTGATTGGTCTTGTCTTATTTATCCAAAAACGACCAAAAGGTTTATTCCCACAAAAAGGACGGAGTGCATAATATGAATGCAATATTTGATAAAACAGAGTTATTCAACAAACTTTCAAGCTTGCACTATGTTATCGGCACACTCTTGGTTGCAACACTGTATGTGAGTATCTGTAACGTTGCATTCACTGAAGGCTCTTTCTTTCATGTAAGCAATTATACCGTTAGCCTTTTTGGCAAATACCTGTGCTACGCATTATTAGCTTTAGCTGTAGATTTAGTCTGGGGTTTTTGCGGTATTCTAAGTTTAGGGCACGGCGCTTTTTTCGCTCTAGGTGGCTATGCAATGGGCATGTACTTAATGCGCCAGATTGGTGACCGCGGTGTATATGGTCACCCTGAGTTGCCAGACTTTATGGTTTTTTTAAATTGGAATGAACTCCCTTGGTATTGGGCTGGTTCAGACAGCCCTATTTGGATGGTCATTACAGTATTAGCATTACCAGGCCTTCTTGCATTTGTCTTTGGCTCTCTAGCATTTCGCTCACGCGTCAGCGGTGTCTATTTATCTATTATGACCCAAGCTTTGACTTATGCACTCATGCTTGCATTCTTCAGAAATGAAATGGGCTTTGGCGGCAATAACGGCTTAACTGATTTCAAAGATATTTTTGGGTTCTCATTACAGTCAGACACAACTAAGTTGATGCTGTTTATATGCACGTCTATCGCACTCGCCTTTGGGTATTTAGTCAGCTATTTCATCATGCAGTCTAAAATGGGGAAAGTCGTAATGGCAATCCGTGATGCAGAAAATAGGGTCCGTTTTACCGGTTACCAACCTTACCAATACAAAGTCACTATTTTTGTTATTTCCGCCATGTTGGCCGGACTAGCAGGTGCTTTGTACGTCCCACAAGTGGGTATTATCAACCCCAGTGAATTCTCACCAATAAACTCTATCGAAATTGTAATTTGGGTTGCCATCGGTGGTCGCGGATCACTATACGGTGCCCTAATTGGAGCAATTATTGTTAGCTATGCAAAAACACGATTCACAGCAATTATGCCAGAAGCTTGGTTATTTGCTTTGGGTGGGTTGTTTATTTTAGTCACCCTACTTTTACCCAAAGGCATCGCCGGTATGGCCCCTAAGATCTATCAATCTTTGCAAACAAGAATGACGAAAAATAAGGAGTCAGAATCATGGTAAATCATTTTGACAATAGCTTTGCTGGCACAAAACAACCAGACACAAAACATGGTGTAATTTTATACGTAGAAGACGTCAATGTAAGCTTTGACGGTTTCAAGGCGCTTAACAACTTAAACCTTTATATTGGTGATGGTGAGTTACGATGTTTAATTGGTGCCAATGGAGCGGGTAAAACCACTTTGATGGATGTCATCACGGGGAAAACTCGACCCGACACTGGCACTGTACATTTTGGGCAGCAAATTGATTTATTGAAGCTTGATGAAGCTGAAATTGCCAATGCAGGGATCGGTAGGAAATTTCAAAAACCCACCGTTTTCGAAAACTTAACTGTTTTTGAAAATATTGAATTAAGCTTATCAGGCTGCAAATCTGTATGGTCCTCGCTATTTCATAAACTAAATGGTGAGCAACAAGATAGAATTATTGAAATTCTCCATATCATTGGTTTAGTTGCTGAGCGCTTTTACCCTGCAAGTCGATTATCTCATGGCCAAAAACAATGGCTTGAGATAGGTATGTTGTTAGCTTCTGAACCCAAATTGCTATTGGTTGATGAACCAGTTGCTGGAATGACCCCGCATGAAACCGAACGAACCGCCGAATTACTTACTTCTCTAGCAGGAAAGCATTCTGTTGTCGTTGTAGAACACGATATGGCCTTTGTTAGATCAATTGCCAAGACGGTTACTGTGTTACACCAAGGTTCTGTATTAGCTGAAGGCAGTATGCGAAACATCCAAATGAACCCTGAGGTGATTAGAGTTTATCTTGGTGAAGAATCAGCCCCCGAACAACCATCAACAAAACCTTCGGTTATTACAGAACTGGTGAAATCATGATCGAATTAAAAAGAGTGAACCAAAAATACGGTCAAACTCAAATACTCTGGGACCTAAACTTAAACATTCAAAAAGGAAGCCGAACTTGCATAATGGGTCGAAATGGAGTTGGTAAAACGACATTATTAAAGTCAATTATGGGGCTTCTGCCTATCAGCTCAGGCAGTATAGATATTAATCACAACCCCATGACAAAGCGCTCTGTCGAAGCGCGGCCAGAGGTTGGCGTAGGCTACGTCCCTCAAGGCAGAGATATTTTTGCTCAGCTCACAGTTGAAGAAAACCTAAAAATCGGGTTGAACTGCTCTCGACAAAAAAATAAGCATATTCCTCAATACATTTACGACCTATTCCCCGTGTTAAAAGAGATGCTTCATAGGCGAGGCGGAGACCTATCAGGTGGTCAACAACAGCAACTTGCGATAGCTCGTGCACTGGTTTTAAATCCAAACATTTTAATTTTGGATGAACCAAACGAAGGGATCCAGCCCAACATTGTTCAACTGATCAGAGATGTATTGATCAAGTTGAACGAAGAGCACGATATGACCATTGTGTTAGTTGAACAAAAGCTGCCATTTGCCAGAGCGGTAGGTGAAAAATATGTGCTCATGGAAAAGGGTCAAGTTGTCTCTTCTGGTGATATGGCCGCGTTAAGCGACGAGCTTGTAGACGAATTCCTAGCCGTTTAATAAATAAGAGTTATATTGTGTTAGAAGTAAACGTCAAATCTCAAACAATAAAGCAGCCAAGTACCAAAAGTGCTTGGTTTGCATATCTTTTATTAGAGTTTGAACACACTCGTGTAGGCACACAATTAAGCCGCTCGAAACGAATCGGTCCTCTAAGTATTCAAAGGGCATTTTACCCTGAAGGGAAAGACTGTTCCCATATTTACTTGTTACATCCACCAGCAGGTATTGTGTCTGGTGACAGTTTGTCAGTACACATCAAGAATCATGATCACGCTCATAGTTTAGTAACTACGCCAGGCGCAAATCGATTTTATAGAGCACGTGACGATTTAAACATCGGTGATCCTAAACAAGAACAAAACACAACGATTGAATTAGATAACAAAGCTGTTTGCGAACACTTTCCTCAAGAGACCATTATTTACTCAGGTGCATGCGCTTTTAACACCATTAATATTTCACTAAAAAAGCACAGCGTTTATTTGGGCTGGGATATTTCCTGTTTGGGTTTACCCCACTCTGGAAAACCTTTTAGTAAAGGTTCATTCACCCAGATAAATAAAATTAGCTGTGAAGGAAGGATAATTTATCACGATAGACTTTCCTTGAGCGCTAACTCTTCTGTTTTTCATCATAAAGCGGGATTAGATGGACGAAGTGTTTATGGCACTTTTTTGGCTTACGCCAGCAAAAATCAAATCTCTCAAGCAGAGCTAGAAAGCCTAATTACTCGACTCAGAGAGGTAGTCTGCACTGAAAATGCGCAAGACAAAATCAGCATTAGTCAACTCAGACAATTATTAGTGATCCGGTACTTGGGTGAGCACAGCGAAGAGTGCAAAAACTTGTTTCTGAAATTATGGCAGAACATTCGGCCACTCTACATAAACAAGTCAGCCACACTGCCTAGGATCTGGTTTACATAAATCAATTTTAACGAGTATTCACTATGGAATTATTACCCAGAGAAAAAGACAAGCTACTAATTTTCACTGCTGCATTACTTGCTGAGCGCCGATTGAATCGAGGCTTAAGACTTAATTACCCTGAAGCCATCGCCTTTATCAGCATGGAAATAATTGAAGGAGCCCGTGATGGAAAAACTGTTGCTGAGCTTATGGATTATGGCCGCACTCTTTTAACAAGGGAGCAAGTGATGGAAGGGATCCCATCCATGATCGCAGAAGTGCAAGTTGAAGCGACTTTTCCGGATGGAACCAAATTAGTCACTGTTCATAACCCTATTGTGTAGTCACCTATTTAAGGAGCTAAGTATGATCCCTGGTGAAATTATTTCAGAACCTGGCACTCACCAACTGAATTGCGACCGTCCCCGAATTCAAGTTGAAGTGGCAAATTCAGCCGACAGGCCAATCCAAGTTGGTTCTCACTATCATTTCTATGAAGTAAATCAAGCTCTGGTATTCGAACGTGAAACTGCAAAAGGGTATCGTTTAGACATTACTTCAGGTACAGCAGTGAGGTTTGAACCTGGTCAAATTCGTACTGTGACCCTTATCCCCTTTCAAGGTAAAAAAACAATTTTTGGCTTTAGAGCCCTAATCCAAGGAGCACTGTGATGGCTGATATCGATAAACATGCATATGCAAAAATGTTTGGCCCAACTTTAGGTGACAAAGTCAGGCTTGGTGATACAGAGTTATGGTTAGAGGTCGAAAAAGACTTCACCAACTATGGCGAAGAAGTAAAATTTGGAGGGGGTAAAGTTATCAGGGATGGTATGGGACAAAGTCAGGGTTCTTGTTATGACACACCTGATTTAGTCATTACCAATGCGACTATATTGGATTATTGGGGCATCGTAAAAGCAGATATTGGTATCAATTCTGGTCGCATCTGCGCTATAGGCAAGGCTGGTAACCCTGACATACAAGATGGTGTAAACATAGAAATAGGCCCCGGCACTGAAATCATCGCTGGAGAAGGCCAAATTGTAACAGCTGGCGGCATTGACGCACATATTCATTTTATCTGCCCGCAACAAATAGAAGAGGCACTCATGTCAGGTGTCACTACCATGATCGGTGGTGGTACAGGTCCTGCAACAGGATCAAATGCAACCACATGTACCCCAGGTCCATGGAATATTCATAAAATGCTGCAGGCGACAAATGATTTTCCTATGAATTTTGGTTTTTTAGGAAAAGGAAACGCCAGTTTACCTTTGGCAATTGAAGAACAAATCGAGGCTGGTGTGTGTGGCCTAAAACTTCACGAAGATTGGGGCACAACACCGTCGGCAATTGATAACTGTTTAAGTGTAGCAGAGCAATATGATGTACAAATTGCAATCCACACAGATACCTTGAACGAGTCAGGTTTTGTTGAGGACACACTCGCAGCTTTTAAAGGGCGAACAATTCACACATACCATACTGAAGGCGCCGGAGGCGGTCACTCACCCGATATTATTCGAGCTTGTTCAGAAGCCAATGTACTTCCATCATCTACAAACCCTACCCGACCATATACTGTAAACACCATTGATGAACATTTAGATATGTTGATGGTTTGTCACCATCTAGACCCATCTATTCCTGAGGATATTGCATTTGCCGATTCAAGGATCCGAAAAGAGAGTATTGCTGCCGAAGACATCATGCATGATTTAGGTGCAATCAGCATGATAGCTTCAGACTCTCAAGCAATGGGACGTGTTGGGGAAATGATCACTCGTACTTGGCAAACAGCCCATAAAATGAAAGTTCAACGTGGCCCTTTGAGTCCAGACACAGAACGTAATGATAACTTTCGATTAAAAAGATATGTGTCTAAATACACCATTAACCCCGCAATTAGCCACGGGATAAGTCATGAAGTGGGGTCGGTAGAGGTTGGGAAACTGGCCGATCTTGTACTTTGGAAACCGGCATTCTTTGGCATAAAACCAGCGATGATCCTCAAATCCGGTTTAATCGCAGCAGCACCAATGGGTGATGCAAACGCTTCAATTCCTACTCCTCAACCTGTGTATTACAGACCCATGTTTAGCAGTTATGGTTCTGCACCCGCCAAAACATCAATCACTTTTATGTCACAAGCATCCATTGACTTAGGCATCCCCCAAAAGATTGGCCTCACTAGACACATCAGCGCTTGTAAAAATACTAGAAATATTTCTAAGGATGACATGATCCACAATAACTGGCAGCCAGATATTCAAGTTGACCCAGAAACATATGAAGTTCGAGCAAATGGCACATTGCTTACTTGTGAGCCAGCAACAGAATTGCCACTCGCTCAACGTTACTGTCTGTTTTAATCATTAGAGGTTTATACATGTTAAAAGCATCTGAAAGAGTGAATAATAGCGAAGTCGAAGTAGATGATTCTGTTACCCTAGACTTCGATACACGCAAAAAAGTAAGAATAAAAAGTAGAACGGATAATGGTTATGACCTAGGTATATTTTTACAAAGGGGCCATCCATTATTTATTGGCGACATTCTCAAAACAGACTGTGGGTTACACATTGAAGTGAAGGGACTCCCTGAGGAAGTATCTACTGCATACGCAACAGACTGGGATACCTTCTCGAAAATCTGCTACCACCTAGGCAATAGACATACAATCTTGCAAATCGGTCTATTGTGGGTCAGATACAAGCCCGATCATGTGCTAGACGAACTTTGCGAGAAGTTCGGCCTGTCAATTAATCATACGTTGGCGATTTTTGCTCCTGAAACTGGTGCTTACCATACTCATGCACACTCTCATAATTAAGTAGGGTCACATAATGCAATTTGATCCAATTAAGCTCAGCCATCTACTTCAATTATGCAGTGCAAATTTACCTGTTGGCGGTTTCTCGTTTTCTCAAGGACTCGAGTTTGCTGTCGAACAGGGCTGGGTCAGCTCAGAACAAAGTACTCTGTCATGGATAATTATCAATTTAGAAAATGCCTTAGCTCAAGTCGATTTACCACTTTTGAAACGCTTATTGGATGCACTTCAAAATAAAGACTTAGTGACTTTCATGCGATGGAATGATCACTCTCTAGCATCTCGTGAAAGCCATGAGCTATTACTGGCAGATCTAGCAATGGGCAGTGCTTTAATTCGTTTACTCAAAAACTTGAATGACATAGAACTGAGTGAACTTTCTGAAATCAGCCAATTAAATGAAGTTAGTTTTGTGAGTGCTTTTGCGTTGGCAGCTTATACGTTTGATATTGACCCACTAGAGGCTCAAAGTGGCTATTGCTGGACATTCATTGATAACCAAGTTGCAGCAGCAACTAAATTAGTGCCTTTGGGCCAGACTCAAGCACAAAACCTACTTTTTAAGTTAGCTGATCAGATCCCTAAATCTTTAGTCAAAGCAAACCATTTAAAAGATGATGAAATCGGTGCAAGCCTGCCTCACCTTGCGATGGCAAGCGCATGGCACGAAACACAATATTCGAGACTTTTTAGATCTTAAATTAAGGTAAAAATTAATGAATAAACACATTTTAAGAATTGGAGTTGGCGGTCCTGTGGGTTCAGGAAAAACAGCTTTATTACGTCAACTTTGTTTAACTTTAAGGGATAAATACAACATTGCTGTCGTCACAAATGATATATATACACGTGAAGATGCAGAGTTTCTAACACGTAACCAAGCACTCTCTCCCGATAGAATTATGGGTGTTGAAACTGGTGGTTGTCCTCATACTGCAATCAGAGAAGACGCATCTATGAATTTAGCTGCTATCGACGAGTTGCAATCGAGACATCCCAATCTTGATTTTGTGCTCGTTGAAAGTGGCGGTGACAACCTCAGCGCGACATTTAGTCCCGAATTGTCTGACTTAACCATCTATGTCATCGATGTTTCTGCAGGTGACAAAATTCCGCGCAAAGGGGGCCCTGGTATCACAAAGTCAGACTTATTAGTCATTAATAAAATTGACGTTGCGGACCTAGTAGAGGCTTCATTGCAAATAATGGAAAAAGATACTCTGAAAATGCGCGGCGATAAACCTTTCGTATTTAGCAATATGAAAACGCAACAAGGTCTAAATGACATTATTACCTTCATTGAAACTGAAGGCATGTTAACTATTGATTAAGGAAACCAAAATGAAAACTTTATTTTTTATCTTTACGCTGCTCTTTACAAACCTAACCATAGCACACGAAGATCACTTTTTAGGAGACGGTATACTTCATCGCCTATTTCATATCTTGTTTGTCACTATTTTAATTGCTGTCATTGTAAAAGCGGTACGTTATTACAAATTCAAAAAGTCAGAAAAACTGTAGAACACACTACTATATCGGTATATTTGGTAACATACGAAAAATGGAAACTTTTCTTAATAGACCACTCGCGCACATAAGAAAATGAATTATCTTATGTGCCCTTTCGAAACTGACTTTGTGTAAAAAGCTATTGAAGTAAATTAAGTTACATTGAAATTTCAAACTTTTTATAGCAAAAGACCATAAAGCACATGATAGCGCTATACAAAAGAGGTAGGATCAAAGACGTTAGAACGCCTCGTACATTCATACTTCAAAGGAATCGATATTTTTAATAAAGCCCAACTCTTTACCGTTTTACTATGCACATATTTCATTGGTGCGTTTGCTTGCTTTTTATTACATGGCTTTTTTGCAATTCCTGTGGTTTTATCTGCAAGTCTCCCTGCATTTATCGCAAGCTTCGTTCCAAGCAATAAAACACTTGCTCATCACCCTCATGCAACCTTATATGCTGGCTGTTTCAGTGGCATGTGTTCTGCTGAGCTAATTGAAAGCATGTGGGCATTATCGTTTATCTGCTTAATTGGTACCTTGCTTTATGTATCGAGCATACGCCTGTTCAGTGGCTTTGGCGGTCGCCTAGGCGGAATTGCATTTACCTCGGTCGCTATATTTGTACTTACTCGACAGGTATTAATGTAATGCTTAATTCAATTTCTATTGACCTGCTACTTATCTCTTTATTGGGTGCAATCTCAACCTACCTGTTAGCAAAACGAAACCGCTTTGATGCCATACGTGCATCGAGCTGCTTATCTATTTTAGCCTATGGTATTTTCCACCTAATTGACTTGAACACAGAACTTTATAGCTTGGTATTTTTTGGCAGTACTTTTGTTGGCATGAGTGCTCCTGTTCGGTTTGGTATTGAAAGCATCTGTTTATCTGCGGTTTTATTTGCCCTATTTTTTGAGTATCTCATCCCTCACTTAACAGGATTCGGGGGCGCGCTTGGGATCAGTGCATTCTTGTCAGTATGTCTTTCCCATATTGCTTTTCTACTACTAGCAAAGATAAAAAGCTTTGCACCCTAACCTTTAAAAAATTAACATAAAATTCAAAAGCTTAAAAACAACACACACACAAAACACTCACCTAAATCTTTGCCCACCATATTTACCACTACCAATTTACTTTTATATCTAATTATTTATTAAGAATATAAATTAAAGTCACACGCACAAGAATGCCATATTAAAAAATATAAAAAACAATTTTAAAACATCAACTTAATAGAAAACAAGCACAACATTAGAACTCTTATCTTCTCACTGTAACAAAAAGATCAAAAAACAACCTTGATAATTCGAACTCTAATTATTAGACTAGTAAACGAATAAACAAAACAAAGAGGAAATCATGAATACTTCTAAAAGCCTTACAGAGCTTGTCTGTTTCTATACCATTCTTTCTGTTGGTTATGTTTTCGCTATCTGCTCTGAAATCGTAAACTATAACCCTAAGTGGTCTCACTCGAACCGCTAATTATAGTATGGCCAGTTCGCTGGCCTCCAAATCCCCCCTAATTTATAAACTGACTTCCATCAAATTCTTACTAATTCTCTTTTAAGTTGTTATAGTCAAAGCCTCTACATTATCTAGGTTTATCTCATTGCAAGCTGCATTTACCCATTTAGAGCAAATACTTAAACAATACGCGCCATTATCAGAGCAAACTTTAAAACGCTACTTTAGTGCCTGCCAGTATACTCGTATTGCTAAAGGCACAACCTTGTATGCCATAGGTGAAACACCCAGTAGTTTTGCCTTTATTCATAAAGGGTTGATGCGCGCTTATTTGATAGATGAGGAAGGTAATGAATTTAATAAAAACTTCTTTGCTGAAGGACGTTTTCCAGGCTCAATGAGTGCCTTACTAAAGAATGAAACCAGTTTTTTAGCCATAGAAGCACTCGAAGACTGTGACATCATAACCATAGATTTTAAACAGTTTCGCCGTGAGTTGTTTGCTGATAGTGAGCTCATGGCATTTCATATCAACTATTTAGAGCAACATTGGCTGTTAGAAAAAGAGCCAAAAGAAATAGGATACTTACAACACGAAGCAAAACAGCGATATATGATGTTTTTAGACAAATACGAAGCTATTTTGTCTAGACTTCCTCAGTATCATATTGCCAGTTATCTTGGGATCACGCCTACCCAGTTGAGTCGTATTAAAAAAGATCTAAATAACCTAAGCGTTGGTTAAATATTTAATTGCTTTTATCAACATATGTAAAGGCGTTCAAAGTTCAGCTTTCATAAACTTACCACATCAACCACATGCAGGAATGAAAGCTATGAACTATTTAGATGCACTAAACTGGCGCTACGCAGTAAAAGAATTTTCAAACCAGACTTTATCGCAAACACAAATTGATGGCTTAGTTGAGAGCGTCAGACTCAGTGCCAGCGCTTATGGTATGCAACCTTACAAACTTTTAATTGTTGAAAGTGCAGCACTTAAAAATGCCTGCATACCGTTTAGTTACGGGCAAAACAAAGTAGCAGAGTGCTCACATTTATTAGTATTGGCGAATTACACCGAGATCCCGGCTGACGCTATCAACACTTATATTCGTGAGCTTGCGGTATCTCAAGGCAAAGAAGCTGAAGCATTATCAGCTTATAAAGACATTATCTCGCAAGACATTTTGAGTAGAACGTCAGCAGAGCAGAAAATTTGGGCAGAACAGCAATGCTACATCGCACTGGGCAAACTCCTCAGTTACGCAGCAATGCATCAAATTGATGCAGGCCCTATGACAGGATTTGATACTCAAGGTATCAACCAAGTGCTTGGGCTCGATAAACAAGGGCTCAATGCCGCTATTCTTTGTCCTGTCGGTATTCGCAGTAAAAATGACACCATAGCAACTCGGCCTAAATTTCGAAAAACAACCGAGCAGTTGGTGATAACATTATGAATTCGCTCGGTATGCTGGCAATTCTTGCTGGCGGCTGCATTGCAATTCAGGCAGCCATGAATGCAAGACTCGGGGTACACTTACACAGCGCGCTACTCGCCACAAGTTTTGCGTTTTTAGCCAGCTTTGTGCTTATCACTAGCTTTATTGTGCTCAGCCAGTTTAAGACGCTGCAAATCACTTATAACAACATACAGCTGGCAAGTGTGCCATGGTATTTGTGGTTTTCTTGCGCGTTGAGTGTGGTCGGTGTCGGTGCTATGTATTGGCTCATTCCAAAAATGGGCGCGGGTATGATGATGAGTTATGCCCTCACTGGCCAGCTTGTTATCGCCATGCTGATCAGCCATTTTGGACTATTTGAAACCCCACAAAAACTCATAACCAGTAGCAAACTATTAGGCAGCACGCTGCTCATCGTCGGCATTATTTTAATTAACAGGGACTAAGATCATGACTTCAGAACTTGCAAAAAACTTACAGAATTTAGACGCCTTTTGGTCTGCAATGGCACACAGCCCTGAGCTAAAAAATGAGCAGCAAAAGGAGCAAAAAAGCGAACCACTAAAAATACATACCAATTGGCCGAATAAAGCTTGGCAGGCCGACTTCGGTTTAGATTACTCAGAAAAAGCGCATCCAATACCCGCAGGAAAATCTAGTGTGACGATTTTAAAGCCTGCGGAGCATAGTACAAAGCAAGTAAAAATGTCACTGCGAGCCATGTTTTTGCCTTTGGATAAGGCACACTTTAATGGGTCAAACCAAGTTGAAGTGTTAACTCAGCCAGATGACTTACCATCTTGGGCTCAAGCTTGTTCAAACGCATTTGGTTATAGCATTGCGCCAGAAGCTCTGTTACCTCTACTCACAAACCCAAATGCTACTTTGTTTTCTTATATGGTTAACGGGACCATAGCTGGCACCGCCATCGCGTTTCAAAGTAATGACGTGATGGGCGTGCATCAAGTAGGTGTCGATCCTAATTTTAGAGGCCAAGGCATAGCAAAAACACTTATGCATCACCTGGTTGATTTTGCTAAGCGCCAAGATACTCGCTTAATGACGCTACAAGCTTCAAAAGCAGGTTTACCACTTTACCAACAAATGGGATTCAGCTTACTCGCTGAGGTTTATCACCTAGAGCCCAGCCAAGCAATCTAGATCACATTCAAATTCTTATTGCCGGTTAGGCTCGTGAGCTTCGTAATGGGGTAAATCTTGATTTAGGCTATCCCAACACGCTTTTGATGTTACGAAGTTATGAGAGATTGGGCGCTCTGTGATGTCAGAATCTAAAATGCCTAGTCTTAACCGGTAACGGCTCAGATCAGCTTCATTTGAACTATAAATAGGTGATGCACAAGTCTTACAAAAATGCCTTTTTCTGCCCGGCTTCATCTCGTAAAAGCTTATATTTTCAGCGCCAGCAGTGATTTTAAATTCACTCGCATTAACAAAGCCATTAGTAGCAAATGCAGTACCGCTCGATTTACGACACAAAGAACAATGACAGTGAATAATAGAACTGATCTGCCCTACTTCAATTTTAACCGCGCCGCATAAACAGCTTCCCTGATACATGCTTACCCCTCTTTAAAAAACCGCTAAAGTTTAACGCTAGTTATAATAAAGAGAATTTGCGCAAAGCAAAACCGAAAGTTAGTTTAAAAGCTGATTATATAACTCATGCGCTTGCTCAAGCGCAGCCTTTCCATCATCCAATGCTTTAATTGAATTAAGGTGTGCTCTGGCCCAATTAGCTAAGGCTGGTATTTTTTTTATTTCTTGTATGACGGTTTTTTTTGTCACACCTTGCATGTTGTAAACCATTTCACTACAGAGATCGGCCAATTGAATCACTCTGATGAGGTGATTTATTTGTTCTGCGTCTTTCATTTGTTCAGCTAATTCATAGTGGTGATGGCGTGCAACTACATTAGAGATAAGTTTGGGTACACCCCATTGATGGCAGATTAACTCTGATAAATTGGCATGTGACTCTTTAAATAAATTCTTTTCTGCCTCAACATGCTGAGCTGGTGTTGACCATACATAATCGTCAATATGGTTAAACTGTTCTTGGCTCACTTGAAAGCGAAGAAATAAGCCCAAATCGTGAAGTAAGCCGGCCAAATATGCTTGTTCGGGTTTAATGTTGCATTCATTCAAATGACTAGCTATTAACCTAGCTAAACAAGCGACTTCAATTGAGTGCTGCCAAAGCCTTTTTTCTGACATTGTGACTGGTAGAAATACCTTAGTGACCGCAATAGAAGCCAATAAATTATGGATTTGATCTATACCAATCCTAATAACCGCATCGTGAATATTAGTGATGGGTTGGTGAGTGCCAAATAAGGCGCTATTGCTTAATTTTATAGTCCGTAATGCAAACGTGGGGTCGGACTCTGCTAGATAGATAACTTTGTTGAAATAGTCAGGATCATCAA
Source organism: Pseudoalteromonas phenolica (assembly GCF_001444405.1). Classification (NCBI taxonomy): domain Bacteria; kingdom Pseudomonadati; phylum Pseudomonadota; class Gammaproteobacteria; order Alteromonadales; family Pseudoalteromonadaceae; genus Pseudoalteromonas; species Pseudoalteromonas phenolica. The sequence continues at coordinate 705,462 of NZ_CP013188.1, read as the reverse complement.
CAGACAAAGACAAGAGTTGAGCTATCACACTCGGCAACATAGGTATGTTGTTTATTTGTTTTGCTAGCGCATTCGTCATATAACATCCTCAAAACAAAGCCCATACTAAAAGTATAGGCCTTGATTCAAATAACTAACAAAATGCTTTAGTGTGAATTTATATCAATCCTCTTAATTAAGTGATCTATTTTGAGCAATGGTATTAAGCTACCCACGCGTATTTCGGTAACTGCTTCTTTTTGGTTTGTTCGCACTATCATTGCTGCCATTTCTCGAACGACCACCACTGCTTGGGCGATTACTATTATTTGAGCGATTAGAGTTATTCGCTTTCCCCTGCTCACTGCGTTGTCCTTGACCGCTCGGCTTGTTGTTTCCATTTTGCGGTTTGCGATTCCCCGAGTTGGGCTTATTTCTACGCGGTTTATTTGCGTTCGATTTATCACCTTCTACGCGATTACCTTGCGACCTAGGCTTTGACTTCGGCTTAGCTGCGTTGCTTGAATTTGGTTTAGCTTTACTTTGCTGATTGCCTGTTGACGCTTTTGCCTGTTCACCATCTACTTGCTTAGGTTTTTTCGGTTTCTTAGGCTTTTTCTTTTTCAGCGGACGTGTGTCTAGCTTAGATTCTGGCACTGGGTTTTGCGGTTCAAACCCCGGCTCAATTTTACGCGGAATAAGCTCTTGAATGAGTCGTTCAATCCCAAATAAATCATCGGCATCTTCATGTGTTACAAACGATACAGCCTCGCCAGTTGCGCCTGCGCGACCAGTACGGCCAATCCGGTGAACGTAATCTTCATACACATTCGGTAAATCGAAGTTCACTACATTTGGTAGCTCTTGAATGTCTAAACCGCGGGCAACAATGTCTGTTGCCACCAGCACACGCACTTCGCCATCTTTAAAACCCGCGAGGGCTTTCATCCGAGCGTTTTGGCTTTTATTACCATGAATAGCTGCTGCCGCAATTTTTGCTTTTTCTAAATCGCGAACCAAACGGTTTGCACCGTGCTTAGTGCGAGTAAAGACAAGCACCTGTTGCCAATTATGAGTTTTCACTAAATGCTTTAGTAACCCAGTACGTTTGCTTCTATCAACTTCATAAACGCTTTGCTCAATGCTTTTCACTGTGCTGTTCGCTGGGGCCACTGAAATCTCAACCGGATCGTTGATAAGGCCTTTTGCCAGTTCACGAATTTCATCAGAGAAAGTCGCAGAAAACATTAAATTTTGACGGTTTTTAGGAAGCAACTTAATCACACGCTTAATGTCGTGAATAAAGCCCATGTCTAACATGCGATCGGCTTCGTCTAGAACGAATAACTCTAATCTGTCGAACTTGATGGCATTTTGCTGGAATAAATCCAGTAAACGGCCTGGCGTTGCGACTAGTATGTCTGCACCACGACGCAACTTCATCATTTGCGGGTTAATTTTCACCCCGCCATACACAACCTGTGTCGACAGATTTAAATGCTGAGAGTAAGTTTCAACATTCTGCCAAACCTGATCAGCAAGCTCGCGTGTCGGTGTTAATACCAATGCACGTACTTGATTCGCTCTGGCTTTATCCCCTTTACTCAGTAGTTCAAGCATAGGCAGTGTAAAGCCTGCCGTTTTACCTGTACCCGTTTGCGCGGCAGCCATCACATCTCTGCCCTCTAAAACGGCAGGAATAGCTTGTGCTTGAATGGGAGTTGGTTGGGTATAACCTTTGTCGGTTAAAGCTTGAAGAATATTTTGGGATAAAGCGAGATCAGAAAATTGCATATATTTACTCAAATTTGTAAGGCGATGCAGGGTACAGGATCGCAGCTAATTTAGCAAAAAGAGAATGTGGATTATTCAAGCAGTATAGACTCTGAGCACCTGAAATCGACTTTCAAGTGCTCTAAAACGCTTAAAACCAATGGCGCGTTTTATTTGCAAACCACACAAGACTGAGCATCACAGGGACTTCGACCAATACGCCAACAACAGTTGCGAGCGCAGCGCCCGAATGCAGGCCGAACATTGAAATCGCCACTGCAACTGCCAGTTCAAAAAAGTTAGAGGTACTGATCATACAGGCCGGGGCGGCAATGTTATGAGGTAACTTTAGCTTTTTAGCGAGCCAATACGCCAAAGCAAAAATACCATAAGTTTGAATAAGTAGCGGAATAGCAATTAAGCCGATGACTTGCGGCTGTTCAATAATCGTTTGTGCTTGAAAGCCAAATAGTAGTATCACTGTGCCTAGCAAACCAATAACAGAAAAAGGTTTGATACCAGCCAAAAAGCGGTTTAACTGCGCCTCCCCCTGCTGTTTGAGTAAAAAACGTCGAAATGCAAAACCTGCGGCCAATGGGATCAAAACATAGAGTACGACTGAGATAATCAATGTTTCCCAAGGGACTGTAATGTCACTCACCCCAAGTAAGAGCGCGGTGATCGGCGCAAACGCAAATGCCATGATAATGTCGTTCACCGACACCTGCACAAGGGTATAATTTGCATCCCCTTTGGTTAGTTGACTCCATACAAACACCATCGCAGTACAGGGCGCAACACCCAATAAAATCATACCTGCGATATATTCGTTCGCACTTTGTGGGTCAACCATAGATGCAAAAAAGACTTTAAAAAACAACCAGCCTAACAAAGCCATAGTGAAGGGTTTGATAAGCCAATTAAGTACCAAAGTGAGAATAATTCCTTTCGGTTTTTTGCCGACATCTTTAATGGCTGCAAAGTCGACTTGCACCATCATAGGAAAAATCATCACCCAAATGAGCAAAGCAACGACTAAATTGACATGAAAGAACTCTAAACCTGCTACGACTGCAAAGGCGTCAGGCATAAAGTTACCTGCAATCACGCCAACTAAGATACTTAGCCCAACCCAAACCGATAAATATCGCTCAAATAGCCCCATACTTTACTCACTTTCAACTGGCTCATTCTTGTGTCAAACAGTGCCAAACAAGAACATATGAATTTTCATATATTCTAAGCCAATCAAGTTCAAATAGATATATGGAATTTCATATATCTAAGCTTCTAATTTTAAAAGCTAATAGTCCGCGCGAATGAAGTGGTTTTGAACTAGGTAATCCAAATATCGTATGGCTTTCACATGTTTAAACTTCAATGGTGCTTTGAGCTCTCCAAAAAGTGGAATACCGCCTCCGAGTAAAACAGGAATAGTCGTTATGATTAACTCATCAATTAAATCTTGTTGCAGAAACCCTTGAATGGTTTTACCGCCATCAATATACAGGTGTTTAAACCCTTGCTTATTCAAGCTATCGACGACATCTTTTAATTCGCCTTGAACTAAAAACACCTTGTCTTTCAAGTTTTCAGGTACTTGCTGCAGCGTATTACTCAATACAAATACAGGCTTTGAATAGGGCCAATCACAGTCAAAACTCAACACCACTTCCAAGGTATTTCGCCCCATCACTAACGCGTCTATGTTCTGCATAAATTCAGCAAAACCACAGTCATCGCCAGTTGGATTTGGCACTTGATGTAACCAATCTACTTGGTTGTTTTTATCTGCAATAAAGCCATCGAGACTGGTTGCTATATAGACCGTGTTTGTCATTACACACCTCTTTTAACTTGTATAAAACTTAAAATCCGATTAAAATTCTACGCCGTAGAATTAATTGTATGATTAGAGATATTTTGATGAGTGTCAAGCAAACAAAAAGAGGCCGCCCTGCACAAAAACAGTTAAGCCAAGACATTATCATCGACCAAGCAAAGCAACTCATGCTTGAAAAAGGCAAGCCACCAAGCATTAGAGCTTTGGCAGCTGCATTAAATGTCGATGCCATGGCCATTTACCATTACTTTAAAAACAAAGATGCATTGCTCGAAGCTGTCACTGTGTCATTGATCAACGAAATTCATGACCCGCAATCACTGCATTGGCAACAAGAGATTTTCGAATTAAGCAAAAGCTATTTAGCGATACTTGATAAGTATCGTGGGCTTTTACAAACCTTACTCAGCAGTAAAATGATTGGCCCAGCCGAGGTTTTCGCAGCACGTTTCGAGCGTATAACTGGGTCACTAGATTTAAATACAGACACACAACAAACTGTGCTGCATCTGCTCGTTGATTATTTACATGGTTTTGCCCTTGCTATGGAGTGTAATCCCAACCGAGATGAACTAAACCTTGAGATGATAGAGCAACCTGTTACTTTTATTTGTAAAACAATGGTTTTAGAATAAACACCGCTATTAGGGAGAGACTTTGATGAACGCTGACATTTCAAAAATTCTAGTTGTTTGCATGGGTAACATCTGCCGCTCACCAACGGGTGAAGCTGTGCTGAAACACAAAGCTAAAGAACTAGGGCTAAATTTAACCATAGACTCTGCGGGCACCATCGGTTATCACAGTGGCGAGAAACCAGATAGCCGTTCAATGCAAGCGGGTGAAAAAAGAGGTTACAGCTTTAAAGGTCAGTATTCTCGCAAGGTTAAGCAAAGTGATTTTACAGAGTTCGACTTGATCTTAGCGGCTGACAAGCAAAACCTAGCAGACCTTCAAGCTAGTTGTCCGAGTGAACATCAACACAAACTTAAGCTATTTTTAAGTTTCGCTGATAGCCAATATGATGAAGTGCCAGATCCGTACTATGGTGCAGGCGATGGCTTTGAACTGGTATTAGATTTGATTGAAGATGCTTCAGACAAACTACTAGCAACGATTAAAGACACACAAAAATAGTGTGAAAACTTAAGCCAGCGCAATAAAATCAAATTTCATGCTCGTCTAAGATTTGTTTCTATGGTAAAACGCAGCCAAACTATTTTAGATGAGCAAATTTGTGACCAATAATACAGAACTCTTTGCCAACATTGCCCAAGACTTGCAATTTACAGGCTACAGCATTCAAACGCTAGACCAAGAATTACCTGCGCTTCAGGCGTTAAAATCTCGTCTTGCTGAGTTTGACTTCAACACGTTTGATGAAGCAGGTATCGGTCGCAAAGATGATCATCAAAAGAATGAAACCATTCGCAGTGACAAAATTCATTGGTTAGATAACAGCAACGCACTTGAAGGTTGCTTTCTAGACTATATGGATGAGTTAAAAGCTTACATGAATAAGCGTTTATTCATGGGACTATTTAGCTACGAATGTCATTTTGCGCACTATCAGCCAGGTGCTTTTTACAAAAAGCACCTTGATGCATTCAAGGGCCAAACCAACCGTTTACTTTCTACTGTGTTGTATTTAAACCCAGATTGGCAAGCCGAAAATGGCGGAGAGTTGGTCATTTATGACGGTGAAGATCACGACAAAGAACTTACCCGTGTTTCGCCACATTTTGGCACCCTTGTTACTTTTCTCAGTGACGAGTTTCCTCATGAAGTTCTGCCAGCAAAGGCTGAACGCTTTTCAATTGCAGGCTGGTTTAGGGTCAATAATAGTGTAAATGGTCAAATTGACCCGCCACGTTAAGTATTTACCACTAATGTAAGAGCGCCTTATTCGCTAATGCGCTCTTACAATGATTTCAATAACACCACTAAAGGGTTTTATTTGTAAAAAACTGCCACGTTAATTCAGATATTTTTGCAATGATATTTTGATTCGTTTCACTCGTTTCATAAGAGTCACTTACCAATACACTGATATAGTAATGTTGACCACTTGGAAGAAACACAATACCAATGTCGTTCTGAGCACCTGTCACACCATACGCATTTTTACCTGAGTGGCCTGTTTTATGCGCAACTTGTATATCTTTTGGCACACCTGCTCTAATTGTTTTACGACCTGTCTTAGAGCCTTTCATCACATCCCAAAGAAATTGATGGCTTTTATCCGAAAGCAAGTTTTTATTAATATAAAATTGCCTTAATGCGGTATTAGCAGCATTCGCAGTTGTCCAGTTCTCATACTGGCGCTGCCACACCTTTTGCATGTTTTCTTCGTTATATATTACGGCAATATCTTTTATGCCTGATTGATGCAAGTAATCTTCAAGCTTCTTAGGGCCGCCAAGCATGCTTAATAGAATGTCACATCCTACATTGTCACTTACTGAGACTGTGTACCTGATGACTTCGGAAAGTGTGAGCTCTGTTCCAGTTGGGTACTTTTTTCGGATTGGGCTCCATAATCCATTATCTAAGTCATTCGGTGTAATCTTTATCTTATCTTCAAGAGACCACTTGCCCTTATCAACTTCTGATAAAACAGCCGCAGCAATATGAAACTTAAAGACACTCTGCATGGGTAATTTAGAATCTCCATTGAATGAAAACACAGGTTCGGCATTTTGGTCCCAGATAGAAACCCCCACCTTTGCCCTCTTAGAATCTAGAAGCAACTCAATGTCGGCTTTTAGAGTATCAATTGGTTTGCTATGAACACACCATGGGAGTAAACATACTATGATTGCAACTAAGAGATAGCTTCTCATTGCTTAATTCCTTATAACCAGCACGAGTAATTTAATTAGGTACAGCTTCGCAGTGTAACCTAAAATATCTTAAAAATTATACTCGCTTCCTTATTTGCCACATATTTTGTTTCTAAGATGTTTTTATATAAACCAAGTTTGAAGATGAACCGCGTGTAACATAAGTCCATCTCAAACCGAACTTTCTTAATTTTCTCTAATTATATTAAGGAGTAAGCAAAGGTTTATTGAATATTAGGAAGTATTTGAAGTGTGTAAAACCGTTCATGGTTGCGCTTGTCGAAATGTGCAAACAATGTGAACTTTTAGTTTTCGCTTTGTATTTATGACAGCTTTAAACTAACTTCCTTTTATACCAATCTTCTTAATTAAACGATTTATTTTGAGGCAAAGAAGACTGGATGCTTGCAAGGCGAAATTTTTCTATTTAGTTGTTCTAAATAAGAAATTTTAACGCAGAGCGCATCAGTTTTAATCCCTCAAAACGGTTGAGTATTAATGAAGATCGGTATTACAGGCTTAAAATAGCAAACCTTTCGAAAGAAAGGGACGCAAAGCTTCCGGTCTAAGGTGAAAACTAAGATAGCGGGGTTGCTGAATGCCACTAATAGTGTGCTAGGCTGTTACACACATATTGTGTGTGCGCAGCCTTTTGGTATTCACGCCTTTGGTAATCATTGCCCCCTTCTAGTTTAGTCTCTCTTAGTACCCAAACTTGTGCTCGCTACTTAAAGCCCATTCGCTCTGGTCAATGCCCACTCGGCAACGAACAGCAAGGAAACAACATTTCAGATGGTAATGTTTCGGGGAATTTTATGAGACAACATAGTTACAACAAGCAGCATCGATACCTACCAATCGGGGTCTGCATAGTCGCTTTAGGGTACACCACACAAAGCTTAGCGGCACAATGTGAGTTCAAAGTCACTAATGAATGGCAAAGTGGCTACACCGCAGAAGTGTCCGTTCACAACAACACAAGCACAACGATAGAGGGCTGGGAAGTCGGGCTGGAGTTTAGTCAAGGAGAGTTAATTACCAATGCTTGGCAAACTCAACTAAATGGCAATAACCCATATCAATTAGAAAACTTAAGCTGGAATCGTCATATTCACCCTAACTCGACTCAGTCTTTTGGCTTTAACGTTCAGAAAACACCAGGCCAAGCCGTTGTTTCGCCCAGATTATTCGGGATCTGCAATGATAACTCAGACTCAGATAACGATATTGTTGAAGTTGCAATTACCGCCTCAAACATACAAGGTACTGCCCCTGCAACCATCTCATTTTCAAGTCAAGTCACTCATTCTTCATCAGGTTCTATGAGTTATTTATGGGATTTCGGGGATGGCTCTCGCTCCGCTGAGATAAACCCGCAACATGTTTACGAACAACCAGGTACTTTTTCCGCCTCACTTACCTTAAGCAATGCTACTGGCAGCTATTCTGCGACACCAATAGAAATCACGGTTAGTGAAGCTCAGCCTGAATCTGCTCTATGTGTGTTTGAAGTAGAAGAAGAGTGGATCTCAGGGTTCCGTGGTAAAGTTACTATGACCAACACCGAAAATGTCGCTATTGAAAACTGGAAAGTTCTCATGGCGTTTTCAGATAACACCAAATTAACTGGGGTATGGCACGGCTTACATAGCGGAAGTAACCCGTATGAAATCACCAACGAGAACTACAACAAAACAATTCACCCAGGTCAGAGCTTAGACTTTGGCTTTAACGCACAAAAAGCACAAGAGAATGATTCTCCAACAGCCCCTTCACTCGGCGGTTTATGCTCACCAGATGGAAACATTAATCATCCCCCCTCTGCATTGGCATCCGCCTCAGTGACATCCGGAGAATATCCACTGACTGTGAATTTTGATGGTAATGCTTCCTATGACTTAGATGGAGATCCTCTTACCTTCACTTGGGATTTTGGCAACGGGACTAAATCTAACGAACCAAGTCCCACTTATGTGTTTGATAAAGAAGGCATGTTCTCTGTTACTTTGACAGTCAGTGATGGTGTAATGAATACCGTCAGTGAACCTATCTTGATAAAAGTAACAGCGCCAGAAGCACCACCTATCAGTGAGCCGCTAACCCTAAACCCACAAAGTTCTCAACTCTACTTTGTATCGACTAAAAAACAGCACTTAGTTGAGGCCCACACATTTAACACGCTGAGTGGTTCAATTAGCCCTGATGGGGTTGCTCAATTCAGCATAGATCTAAACAGTGTTGATACCAACAATGAAACCCGCGACGGTAGAATGAAAGAATATTTATTCGATACGCAGGTTTACCCTCAAGCAGAAGTATTACTTAATGTCGATTACGCGGCATTGATTGCCATGCCCATAGGTAGTGACGAGAAACAATCTATTACGGCTATCCTTACCCTCTCTGGTGTCACGAAAGAAATCACAGCTGACATCATAATTCGACGCCTTACAAACAAAACCATTCTGGTGCAAAGCTTGTCACCCGTGCTGCTAAACGCAACAGACTTTGGCCTAGAATCAGGTATCGAGACCCTTAAGACGCTAGCAAGTTTATCTGTGATCAGCTACGTGGTACCTGTGAGCTTCAACCTCGTTTTTGAAGCGCAACAATAGGAGGGAAAGAAAATGAAATTCAATAACCTAAAACGATTGTTCACTATCATTCATGCTGCACCTGTTACACCTATAATAAGTAAATTCGCAGCCGGCTTTAGTCTTCTGGCAAGTGCCTCTTTCGCTCAAGCAGCTGAATGTACTTTAACAATCCCAGATAATTGGAATACTGGCTTTAAAGCCGAAATTGTTATTCAAAACACGTCAGATCAGACCTTAAACGACTGGGCCATCGAACTTTCATGGGATCAAGGTATCTCTCTTCAGAATAGTTGGAATGGTCAATTCGATTGTGGCGATACTGGCTGCATAATCTCGTCACAAGGTAATAGCATTCATGCTGATCAATCCTACGGATTAGGCTTTGTCGCCAATAAAAATGGAGTAACTGACGAACTGAATATCAACCTCAGCGGCGATATCTGTATTAACTCAGTGCCTACTCCTCCAGACACTGTAACAGAAACAGGGTTATGGCAACTAGATATCACAGAGTCTGTTCTCAGTTATGTGTCGGTTAAAAAAGACCACGTGGCTGAGCACAACCAGTTTGCCTCTCAACATGCTGAGACCCCTGCTCTGTCTGGTAGTATCGACGCCGAGGGTAACGTAAAACTAGCAGTAGATTTAAATACCGTGTCTACTGGAGTCGATATCAGAAATAGTCGGATCTTAGACCTGCTGTTTGAAACTGACATATTGCCCACCGCATTCTTTAGTGCACAAATTGACAGTGACTTACTGAGTAATCTCACCATTGGCAACCCTGTGATCCAGAACCTCACTGGCCAAATAAGCTTACATGGCGTTAATCAAGCAATAAGTCTAGATGTGTTAGTGGTAAAACTTGCAACTGGCAAAATCAATGTCAGCACGCTTTCTCCGCTGATCATCGACAGTAAAACCTTCGAGATGGATTATGGTATTGAAGCACTGCGCGTTGTTGCCAATCTCAGCAGTATTGGAGAAACGGTTCCTGTCTATTTTAACCTCACCTATTCAACTGCCGAACAAGACAATTTTGAGCCAGTCGCGATGGCTGACAAGCCCGCTGCACCGACTGAACTCAGTGCAGATTTTGTCTCAAGTGACAGTAAAGCACAGTTGAACTGGCAAGATAATAGTAACAATGAGAGCAATTATTTAGTGCGCTATAAAAGCGTTGACGGCCAATGGCAAACTGCAGCAGAGCTTGCGTCTAATGCAAGCTCTTACGAAACGGGTTTACCTGAATCTGGTGAGTTTGATTACAAAGTCATTGCCATCAACGATTCTATGCCCTCAGAGCCTAGTAATGTTGAACGTGTGACTGTGACACAAACAGATCCCATTGCCAGAGGTATGCAACTCTACAAGTCAGGTTGTGCTGGCTGCCACGGCTCAGAAGGCGGCGGTTTAGGCTCATTTCCGGCGCTCAATACAGAGCGAGATATGCAAACCATGATTGAGACCATCACCACAACTATGCCTTATGGCACACCAAGTGCGTGTGACGAACAATGCGCCACAGACATTGCTGCATATTTACAGACACTTTGGCCAGCCCCATTGACCTGTGATTTAAACTTAGCACCCGTTGCATACGGAGCTAGACAGTTAAAAATCTTAACTCAAACTGAGTATCAAAATTCAGTCGAAGATCTTCTAGGCATCGATTTTCTGGTATCCGATGGGCTGTCACCTGATTCTCAGGTAGGTTTTTTTATCAATAATACCCATGCAAGTGTTCAACCGTCGAATTACAGTAATTACTTGCTAGTTGCAGAAGAGGTTTCAACATGGGTTGCTGAACAAAACTTTGCAACTGCATTGAGTTGTGAAGCCATAGACGAAAACTGTGCGAATAGCTTAGTAGGCGACTTGGCACCTAAAATTTTCCGCCGTCCACTTACACAAGACGAATCACAGAATTATAGATTGATTGCAACTGGCTTTTTTAACAATGGAGACATTGAAGCTGGTATGACACTTGCGCTGGAAGGGCTGTTGTCATCACCGCAATTTATTTATCGTCACGAATTAGGTGAGCCAAACCCTGATAACTCAGAGCTAGATTACGATGCATTTGAGCTGACGTCTTGGGAAATGGCGACTTTCCTTTCTTATACTTTCACAGGTTCAACACCCGATGAGCTTCTTTGGCAAGCAGCTGAACGAGATGAGCTCCGTGACGAAGCCAACATTATTGCACATGCAAACCGCTTAGCTGATAGCTCAAAGTCAGTATTGGGTGATTTTGTGGGTAGTTGGTTAGGTACAGGCAGTTTAGAAGTCGCGACTAAAGATCAAGACATCTATCCAGGTTTTGCGCAATTAGTGCCGGCAATGAAAGCTGAAATGAATGAAACCTTCTCGTATATCATGACTCAACCTGAAGAAAGCTTTAGCTCTTTATATACTGCCGATTTCACATTCGTGAACCAATTACTGGCAGAGCACTACAACATTGCAGGCGTCACAGGAGAGACAATGCAAAAGGTAGATACAACTGAACGCGGCGGCATATTAGCCAATGGCGCATTCATGTCTCGCTGGGCGGAAGTTGCTGAGTCTCACCCTATTCTTCGCTCGGTGCGGGTACGTCGTCGAATGCTATGCCAAGAGCAACCCGATCCACCAGCTGGAACATTTGAAGCCAGAGAGCAAAGACTTGCCGAACTGTCTGACATGTTACAAGACCCTGCAACCACAAACCGCATGAAGTACCACAGTCTAACTGAAGGCCAGCCTTGCTCAAGTTGCCATGAAAAATATATCAACCCAATGGGATTCGGAATGGAAGACTTTGATGCTGTGGGCAAGATCCGAAGCAATGATAATAATGGCAATGCAATAGACGCCTCAGGTACGCTCTATGCCCCAGAGAAGTATGCTGAGGTAAGCGACTCTGTACCATTCAATGGTGCCAAGCAACTAGGTTCAGTCATTGCCGGCCTTTCATCTGCACAAAGCTGTTTACCGCAGCAGATGTTCAGGTATGTCATCGGAGTGGGCCATGATGCCATAGACCCATCGAATGAAGAAGACAAACGCCTGTCAGAGAAAGAGCAAATAGGTTACATGTGTGAAATAGACACGCTGACTAATGCCTTAATGCAAGACAGTCCAAGAGCCATGTTAGAAAAGTTTGGTTCATTAAAGTCAGTACGCTATCGCAAAGCTTGGTCAAGAAATCAATAACACGGATCACACGAAGAAGGTTAATAAAATGAAAGATAAACATTTAAATAACATGATGATGTCACGCCGTAGACTTTTAAAAGTATTTATGGCGTCAGGTATTTCTGCCACTTTGATCCGTACATCTCCTTTGATTTCTGGTCTACTCGTTGCAAGAGATGCAGAAGCACAAGATGCAGGCCTACCGAATAAAACCGTCTCAATTTATATCCCTGGCGGGTCAATTGCTTCTCTTTGGAATCCGAGCGGCAGCGGTGAAAGCATGCAACTAGGTGCCATGTCGGCCGGATATGAGCCAGTAAAAACTGAATGTAACTTTATGGTCAATATGTCTCACTCTAATGCAGGACATGGCCGTATGCCTATTCTACTCGCAGAGAACTGGGGCAGCGACAGTTACGATGTAACTATGGGTAATGCGCTTGGGCCTAACTTGCCTTTTCGCTACCTAAACTTAGGTGTGCATAGTAACGGTCAAGGGCAGCTCACCAAAGACAACCGCAATCATTTGCCGTTTCAAGAAAATCCATTCACCGTGTTTAAAATGGTGTTTGGATCAACGCAGGGCAGCAATAGTAAAACCCCCATCATAGACGCGCATATGTCAGCCGCTAATGCGATTAAAAGCCGTCTTGCTGGATATGAAATTCAAAGGATGAACGACCACCTTGACGCTATGTCTGATACCCAAAAACGCTTAGACGATCTCTACGGTGGGGTTTCTTGTGGAATTGCGCCAGACAATACTGAGTTTGGGCTGACCTTTGACACATTCAGTCAACAAGCGCGATTACAGGCTGATATTGCTGTTGCTGCACTTCAGTGCAATTTGACCAGTTCAGTTTCACTTGCGTTTGGTAATCACCAATCAGAGTTCAGAATTCCTGAATTGAACTTCCAAGGCCACTATCACAATGCAATTCACGGAGGCAGTAATGGCCAACCAAACTACCCATACTATACCGAGATGCGAAGTCACCTAGGTAGTTTGAGTGCTTACTTTATCCAAAAGCTTAAAGCCGCAGGAATACTAGATAGTACCATTGTGTTAGAAACTTCAGATATGGGTCATGCCGATAAACATTCAGCAAACCCTTGCTCATACCTCATTGCGGGTGGCGGCACACGAATAAATCGGGGGGTTGTCAGTGACATGGGCTCTGGTTATAACCAACATGATTTACTACACACTGCAGCAAAAGCCTGTGGTGTCAGTCTTGATTTTGGTAAGGAGATCCCAGGGATTATTGCTTAATAGATATAACTAAAAATGAAGTCACCGTTGTAAAGCCCCTGCTAGGGCTTTACAACATTTATATTGAAATAATACAAGTTTGCGCCCCATAGAAACGCTTTTTAGCCATTACAGCTTCTATTTTTGGATGATAATCTTCGACAAGTAAACACCAGTGATCAAGCCTAAGATTATGGCCCCCGGAGAACTGTTAATAAAAAAGAGTAAAACTAAGATTGCAGTCCAACACACAGCTATACCGAGTACATCAAAAAATGTTAACCCACGATTATGCTCAGCAAAATCTTTTGGCTCCATAACAACTACCTTATAATAATTCTAAGTATATATAACCATTATTTATGGCCAATCACATTAAGTAATTACCACTTTAGAAACAAGGGATTAATGAGTAAAACTATTTACCTAGTAGCCTTCTTTTTTTATTTTTAGAAAAACAACCAATTTAGACTTAAAGACAAACCAACATAAAGCCGAGACCGCAATGACAGTGAGGATAAACTGAAAAGTGACATGAACCTGCTCTGTTGAATTCGTTAAGTAAACTGAGGGCAAAATAAACAAAAAGTTCACTAATAAGAGATTTAAAAACTGAAAGTTTTTTTGCCATAAAAACGGACAAATCATGCCAATGAATAGTCCAATTGAAGCGCCAAGCGTTAAAGCCAATACCGAGCTATTAAAAACCATGATTAATCCCAATAGCGCTAGCGAACTTCCAGCCATAATCCAACCAGCCTTTTCTATAAAGATTTTATTGAAATTTGCTAAATGTGCTTCTTGCATTTTCATCCTTAAAATACCTACTTTTATTTTATAGAAAGCTAACCTTAATCACTGTTTATTAAAAATGTTCTTTATTTAATAAACTAAACAGATGTTCTGAGTTTTTATAGCAAAAGAACTGAAAATACTCATTACATGTAAATTCAACGGCAACAATACTAAACCCTAAAAAAGTTTTGTACTTTACTTTTCTCACTTTATTTAAGTCTCTAGAAAATTCATACCCTGTTATCTGATTTAATATAATCAGCCTAGAATCGACAACTTTAACGATTTGTGCTTGTTTTTCCTTGAAAAACGCTTCACTTGATAAGCCCTTATGCGCCCAATAGATTACTGAAGGTATGAGTGTAGTCAAAAGTAATATGCTATGTGTTCCAATTAAGAATTCCACAATCAGTGCCAAAATGACCAATAAACCTAAACAAAGGCTAATTTTGGCATCAATCATTTGGTATTTTACTCTGTCGAATTCAAACACCATTACGCGTACCTATAAAGATGAGAGCTAACCTCGTTAAAGATAAACATATTTATGCCACTCTTTGTGAAGAAAGTCACAACGAGTATCTTGTAGCGCTGCATCTATCGAAATGGGTTGTGAACTGTTAGTTATGGCTTCTAAATAAGATTGTCTATCGCTTATGGCTGATAAGATTTCAGACTCTCCAGATAACGCATTACCGTGTGACAATAATAAAGTGCATGAAGCATAACGTTTAAGAAGCTCTAAAGAATCAAAATGCTTCTTAGCATTATCAACATGCACAGAAGGTAAAAGTGGCGCTCCTTCATTTGAAGTCATTAAATCATCGGCTACATGTACAAACTGATTATTGATAATGGTGAACATGCCACAAATAACGTGACCTTGAACCAATTTGAATGTCAGGTTAAACGATCCAAAAGTTAATTGAGAGCGCTCAGTTAAAGTATTCATTCCATCAAAGAAATGATGTTTTTCTATCGGTGTATATTTATTAAGTGACGCTTTATAGAGCCCATTACCATACAAAATCGGCGAATTAAGTTCAGGTAACCCTGAAATATGATCAGGGTGAAAATGCGAAAAAACGACTTTCGTGATTTCAATACCTTCCTTTTTTAAATTCTCGCGAACCTGTTTTGCATGTTGCTCAAATGCTGTATCGATTAACAGCGCTTCTTGACCGTTTATCAAAGCATAAATGTTAAATCCAAAATGTTGATTTTCAAAAGGAGGAAATTGGAATTGGTATAAACCTTCAGTTATTTTTATTTTCTTCATTCGTTATTTCTACATTCATTGTTAATACTTTGCGCCCCGTTTAATTTCCTTACTCCAAAAAAGACACCACCAAAAGAAATTACAAAAACAACCAATACAAAAAACAATGTGCTGGTATTTGATATATCTATACTCGGGCTCCCTACAACAGCAAGGGTATTAATGAATAACAAAACAATACCTGACTGAAGAAAACCTTTGTAACCAATAAACCCAGCAAACAACAAAAGTATAAATGAAACACTGATTGCTGGCGTGAAAGGCGCTGCTGCTAACAACATGCATATAAAAGAAAGGACAATAGAAAGCCCAATAACGACTCTAAACATAATGCCTCCTTGGCGAATACGCCTTTACGTAGGCGCTACAATATTAAGTTAAATTAATAGCAAAAAAACAGAAAAACAGAGATGAACTTTGTTATGCCACAACTTCCATTTCCATGAAAACCGCGTTTTCTCCATAAGTTGAAGATATATTCGCCTCTGCAATCTCTCTAAATCCCTGTAGTGACCAAAAGCTATTAGCACCTTGAACTGCCACAAGGCTTATTCGTTTAAACCCTTTAGCTTTGGCAATTTCAATTAGTTTTACCATCATTGTCCGGCCAATGCCTTGTCCTTTTGAGTATGGGTTAACTGCCATATCATGGAGATATAAGGTTTCACTATTAACAGTGTCTAATAGCGGCACAAACAATTTTGGTGGCTCAGAATCTACCCATGGATGCGCCAGTAAATAACCTAAAGCCTCATTCTGCTCTGAAACACAAACAAAGCAAGTTTCAGGTGATGCCGTTTGTTTAGACTTAAGAACATCTAACGTTTCTAAATCGACCTCATGATAGGCTTTAGCTTGAATTGCCAAGATATCATTCCAGTTGTTATCCTCGATGAGTTTAATGTTCATGCGCTCTATTTCAGCATTTCACCTTAATTAACCTGAGTGAGTTATCAGGCTAAAATCGGCGCTTAATTTTTTACTTGTGCTATCAATTGCGACAACTGTGTTTTTGTTAACGAACCACTTTTTCTTGTGACTTCCTCGCCGTTTTGGAAAACAATCACTGTGGGTAAGCCTCTAACTGCAAATTGTTTACTCAATGTCGAGTTTAATGAAACATCAACTTTACCTACTGTGATGCTGTCAGCATTCTCTTTAGCAAACTCATTGAGTGTATTATTCATTAACAAACATGGGCCACACCACTGCGCCCAAAAATCTAACAAGACAATTTCATTCGCATCTAAGGTTTTTCTTAACTCTTCATCACTAGACAAATTCAAAGGCCCATTTAGACTTTGGGCTTTCTTATTCACCTTGTTTGACATTGCTGATAATGGCCACTTGGCTATGGCAAGTACATTCGTCACCATCAAAGCTAAAAACAACAATATCCATCCTAAGATTTTTACAGGAAAGAAATATATTGGCGCGTTTTCTATAAACGACTCGATGTTATTTAGCTTGCCTGTAATGTGATTTCCAAAACTCAACATTTTCCCCTTTTATGGCTGACGGTTTTTGCTTATTGTTTATTCGCTTGCCACTGTTATCTTCGCATTCGTATTCAACGCGGTCGTTTTACCTAATTCAAAACCCCATGCAAAGAGTAAACAGACTACAGCAGAGAAGAGTAAAGCATATACGATGAGTTTTGAGTCAGATAGGTTCTTGTTTTTCATATATTTCCCTTATACGTACATATAGAATGGGTAGAACCATTAAACTAATACCGCATTCACAGAATTTACTTAACGAAACAGATTTAAATTCAGTTCAGCGTTATATGTTCCGTTCTGAACACTCATCTTTCGATACATAAATGCGACTAAAGGTCTTGCTTGGTTCATCCTGATATTTAATATGCATACTTATATGATAACCCTCTTCAAATTGATCATCATAATTTGAGCTTTGGCAGATATAGTTTAATGCCACCTCATCATAGTGAGATTTAAACTCATCAATATTTTTTTCATTTGAAGTAATACCCGAAACTGTTAACGCTAACGTGAAATTTTTATCTGTCACACCAACGCTGTCTAAGGCGAGTTGCTCATCTTTAAAAGGTGTGATTTTCTTAATTTCACTTGCTATTGTTTTAACATAACTAAGTTTCGAATAACCATAATAACCCGCTGCAGCAACAGCTAGAATTACCACTAATGCGATTTTTTTGCTCTGTGAAACTGTTTTAGACATATAACCAAATTTCCCTATGTGTATTAAACCTTTGTAACTTGATAAAGGTCGTTTTCTGAGTTTTAGCGCGGTACAAACAGGTCCAACTTCGCAAAATTGATGCGTTAATCTTCTTTTAGATAAGGCGATTGCACCGCGTATTGATGATACTGTATTACGAACTCTACTGCTTGGGCAAGAGTTTCTGGATAAGGGACGATTTCGTCGCTATTTTTGTTTGATTTTTCCACCATACAAAACTTACAACTTGCTCAAGATACTAACTAATTTGTTTACTATGATTTCTGGTGAGTGAGTTGGAACATCATGAGTGCTGCCTTTAGCGACAACTAGTTTACTACTACACTTTTAAGACAACTTTTTGTGTGCACCTTTCCATTCATTGACCTATTTTGAGGATGACCATTCAGGTTTTTCCGCTGAAATAATGAATCAATTTTTCCTATACTTGTTTCGAAGATTTTTTACCAAGGCATATGTTTCTGCTAATCCCTCTGTCTCGCGTGTTAAGGCTTTACCTAAGTTATTATTAGGCAGCTGAGACAAATCAATATTTTTCAACTCTTCTTCTATTCCACCCATTGAGTCGATAAAGTCAACTGTGATCGGATCGATGAACACTAATGAATTCAGTGAGTTTGAATATTTGGCGCCATACATTTGCATTAAGTAATACGCATAGGCGTGACCCACATAAACGAATGAATCTGCATAACCTAACTGCTCAAGCCCTTTCTTCAGGCCATCGACTTCGCCATAAATATCGTAAGAAGATTTAGGCAACTCACTTAAACCATAACCAGCTCTGTCGTAGGTAATAACAGCGTTCTCTATTTTACCGGATAGTGTTTCAACTATGATATTCCAGTGGGAAGAGTCTACACCGGATCCCGACTCAAAGACGATTGCCGGTTTAGTCCCTGCTATAAAATTAAAGCTAAGGTTATACTCTCCTACATCAATGAAAACTTGTTGGAGTTTTCTTTTTTCATCCAGACTATATGCTGATATAGGCAAAAAATAGATATAGCTGTGAAGATTAAGAATACAAATCGTAGCATGTATGTTGGAGTTCCTTTTTAATAGAACGCTTTAAGCACCGCAGATTTTACTTAGTGATTTTGAATTCATAGCAGAATAAAAACAACACAGTAAAATTTGCCCAATGACTCAATTCGCCATGCTATTACACAACAGACTTATCGTAACACACTAACTCTACAACGTTATTCTCTGGATCTTTGACATAAATCGACCTCCACTGACACCAATTATGTTCAGCGGTGATAACCTCACACCCTGCATTCTCTAAGCGTGTTTTTTCAGCTAAATAATCTTCTGATGAGATTTCTAGTGCAAAATGATGCAGGCTAGAACATGCCGATTCAACTGTTGCGATGTTGTCATTCACAAATGCTCTGGGTAACTCTTCAGCAAATAAACCTATTACTTGTGTATGACCACCATACCCATCTGCAATTTTAAAAAATGCCACCTTAGGAAATTCTTTAATCAGTTCAAGACCAATAATGTTAGAGTAGAACTCTTTCATTTTATCCAGATCGCGAACTCTTAATACTGTTTCACCTAACCCTTTAATTGCAGGATTCATATTTTTCTCCTTAAAACTATCGCCCCGAATGAGGCTATTACATTAAATTAGAGGCAGGTCTTGAAGCGTGCAAAGCTTGCACAAAGCAAGACCTAAAATCATGATATTATTATAAAATTATTGTCTTTAAATTTTACGAGCTGGACAATTTTCAAGGTATTCAATGTCAGTTGGATTTCTACTTGTCGTAAAGTCCAAACGAACAGAAGTTAAGACAGGGATACTATCCTTATTTTTTTCAGTCGCCTCCCACTTCCATTTAGTTAATGCTGCCGCGGCATTCTTATCAAAAACGCCTTTAGGGAATGAAGATCTCACTTTATAACCCTTAGCCTTTCCGTTTTGATCTATGCCAACAATCAAGTCAACACAACCAGATATATTTTTCTTAGCTGCTGAAACCGGATATCTTGGTTCGACTCTTTTAACGACAGTCCAATACTCTTCAACAAGTTTGACGTGTTTTTTCGAAGACAAGTCTAAGTAATTCGATTGAGCTTGTTCAGTTTCCGGTGTTGATGAACACGCAGCCAAAGCAAATGTTATAGGAATTAATAAGTAAGATTTATGCATTGCTCTCTCCTTAGTTTTATTATTCTATTTTGAGGGATATCAGAACTAACTCATAATAAGCGCTAATAATCTACTGAATTTAGCATATTCAAAAGGTTGTTAGTTTTATAATTTACCTTGAACGTTTCAGTGAAAAATATTTATTTAACCATTCTTAATAAGAAAAATAAGAAACCAATAACTGCCAATACGAAAACTATAACCATTATTGTTAAAGTCTTAGATTTTCGCATTGAGCTCAACAAGGCCAACTCAGTGTGGGGGGTAAACAAATCGACAATACCATTAGATTTGTGATTCTTAGGATGTCCATTTTTCATATTAACATTAATCTCCGACTCGACTTATCGTTTAGCTAACACTTGCCACCTGTTGTTTAGCCACTGGTAATATAAATCCATTTACCTTATTTAGGTCGTTTTAAAATAGCAATTGCTGCAGTATTATTGCCTAAACTTCCCATATTGAACTCTAGTTCAACAAGCTCCCAGCCATTATTGCCCAAACTATTTAAATCATCTTGTAAGGCTTGCGCATCAATTTTTGACGAAAATAAACTTTGGTACCCGAAATGAACTGTTTTGTATTCCCTCTTCATTAATTGAACTCCGTTTTATAGATTTTTTATTGCGCTATTTTAAAATTATTCTAGAACTACGGACTTCTTTTTCGGTAGCTTTAGGTTGCATAGAAGGATTTAATGGGTACTCAAAACCATCAAAATTTAAAACGACTTGACCAACACCGCCAGTAGACACCACTAAATTGCTCCACCCTTTATTTTTAATCGGCGAGACTAATACCGGCTTTTTAGTGATCATAACTTTAGATTGAAATTTAAAGCCTTCTTTAGTACCAACAAAAACAAATGATGTGCAACCACCTGAGCCACACCAGTTTCTGTCGTTAAGGTAAACATAAGCATCTTTTATACCGTCATTGTTTAAATCAACAAAAGCAAATTCATAATTAACTTCATCCATATTAAAGTGTGAATTCAATGCTTTTTTTAATTCAATCTCACTTTCTGCATAAGTCACGGTAGTAAGTAATAATGTCAATATAGCTATAATTTTTCTCATAGCATTCCTTTATGCCCAACTGATGAAAAAAGAGGCTAAAATTAGCGGCGAAAGAGCATTGGCCTGCTGTTTTGCGTCCTTGTCTAGGCAGTTGTTATATCTTTATTTTTTTGTAGAAACTCGATTTATAAAATTGATACATACCTTCCCCATTAGATTTCCACCCCTCAGATTTTGTAGACACCCACGCCCTTTTACTAACCTTATCATATTTACTGCTAAGACTAGCGTCGACACGTAAGTTTATTCCGACAAGCCTTTTACTATGGCTGCTATTATTCATATCATCATAATCACATTTTTTATTTGAGAACTTTATATCCCAGTTTTCGGGACCCACTATATTAACTGAATAATTGGCACTACAAGGAGGAGCATCAGAAGAAAGGCCCCAATAGACCTTCTCTTTCGTAAAAGTAAAGCTCCCATAAATAGCTTGACCACTTCGGCTTACAGCCTCCCAATTGCCGATAGGAAACTCAGCAGATGAATTGGCAATATTAGAAATTCCTAACATTGCCAATATAATATATTTCATGCGTAATCCATTAAAAATGTAACGCCTCAGTTAAAAGGCAAAATTTAGTTGGCTATAATGTAAAGCGGAGCGAAACCAGCCAACTGAATTTTGTCCGCGTTGACGACTTTGTTATGCGTTGACACTCAAATTTAGAAGCGCTTGCGCCTGCACTATTAAGCCAAACTTAAAATTAAAAAACACTCACCAAACCCAAAATTGCAAAGAAGCGTTCGACTGGTGAATGACCTTTCTAGTCACAGCTTAAATTGAAAAATGAAGAGCCAAGACCAACTTAAAACTTGATTACGTCACTGTACCTAAAAGCTGATTTGAAGAAAAGACTTGAAGTAAAAACTGCATTAAAGACAGCGATTTAAAGAGACGCATAACGCCCTGTTAAGGTGTGAGCAACGCAATACCAATGCCGCCGCATACCACCTTAATCACTTAAACCAACGCATAGTAAAAATGCCACACGTTGCGAATCACTCTTAAACAGTTTGTTAGTTTTATTGCTGGCGACTCAGTAACAAGCTTGCTCCAGACATAGCCAAAAAAGTTGCACAACCTCTATTGAAGCGCTTTGCCATTTTCGGCTTCGTAAACCACTGCCTTAAGTACATTCCAAATATCGCATAAATCGATATTGCACCCATTTCTAAAACTAGGAACGTAGCCCCTAGAGCGAAGAACTGTTCATTTACATTCTCTGAAACATTGACGAACTGTGGCAGAAAGGCGGTAAAGATTAAGATCGCCTTTGGATTACCGGCGGCTAGCAAAAATTCTTGTTTAGCTAAACCCAATTGGTTGCGAGTATTTTCTAGTTCAGAAACAGGACTTGCTGCCGAACGCCAAAGATTAAAGGCAATCCACAACAAATAACCAGCGCCCACAATTTTAATCGCTAGAAATAGAGTCTCAGAAGCATAGAGAACAACTGCTAAACCAGAAGCAGCCAAAGCAATCATTACTGCGAATGCAGCAATACGACCAAGTCCAGCAATAAAAGCAGATTTGAAACCGTAACAACGAGCATTGTTCATGGACAATAGATTGTTTGGACCAGGAGTCATATTGAGCGCAAAACACGCAGGTATAAAGAACAATAACTTCCAGATTTCCACAATACTTTCTCCATAAAACTAACGCCTTAATAAACGGCGAAAAACAGTAGGCTAAAATAAGCGAAGAATGAGCGCAAGCCTGCTGTTTTGCGTCCACTGTTTAATTAATTTGTTATGTTTAAATTAACTCAAACGGGTAATTATTTTTGCGGCCAATTTGTCTATTAATTTGCTAGGTGCAAACGCTAAAAATAGGCCACTTATTGGAAATAAACAGGCAAACAACACAGCCGATATTTTTGTACTTTTTTCTTTAGTCGGGATTCCGTTGACTTCAATTACAGCATTCGGATCGAGCGCAGCTTGTGCAAAGAAGAATACTAGTAGACACCCTATTAAAATAAGTATGCCCCCAGCAAGTCTGCTAAGCCCAACTATGACATCAACTCTTTTCTTTAATTCTGCGTCCATACTCTCTTTAAACATAACGCCGCAAATAAACGGCAAAAAATAGTTGGTTAAAATTTGTGAGGTACGAACAAAGCCAACTGTTTTTTGTCCGCGCTTTTTAATTTGCTTTGTTAGTGTTCGTTTTTTGACTTTATCAAGAATTTTAATGCGCCATACTTAACAAATGGCGACATGACATAAGCAAGCAACACCGAATCAGCAACTAAAATCCATGTGAGAACAACCGACTTATCTTCAGAGTTACATAACTCTTTAAAGAGTATTTCAAAGCAAACTCCATCCGGTGATGACAAAATATATATTGCCACGCCGAACAAAGTTAATGCGATAAGCACTCTTTTGAACATTTCCTCTCTGAGTTGTCGGCTAGCTCTAATTCTCAACTAAAACTCCAAGAACACTAACAGCTTATTCTCTCCCAAATTGTCTGAATAAATACCGACAAAACGGGCTATATTACGTGTCCCAATATTCACACAGGAAAAGTTCATTGTAAACATGAGTTTAGAATGTCCAATTTTGCGCAGTTGTGAAAATTGGACAAAACGCGCTGTAATAATGTTATGCGTCAAAAACCAAAGTCTGTATATAAAAACAGTGTTTTATTTTGCTTTTTTGTGGGGTAATTAAATTGATATGAGTGCATTATGATTGAGGGCTGAGAGTCTAAAAAAGATTTTAAAGAGAACCTAGCTAGTTTGCCAGACTCTCTTGCACACGTATTTTTGCGGCCACAAAGTCTACATGTGCAACATACATCAAACTCGATATTTTACGAATGATGTGATCTTCATAATCATCTAAATGGCCATCTGCAAAAGCAACGTGCCATAACAACTCGATCACTTCCATGCGCTCTTCGTAGCTTGTTTTCGCATTTACTTCTTTTACAAATTGGTGCAAATCTAGCGCAGCTTCAACCATAGGTCTTACTTTATCAATGAGCGCTTTAACTTGGCTTGTATCGAGTTCACATTGTGTTTTTAAAATGTCGGCAATTTTATCTAATTCCGATTGCTCAATTTTACTGTCAGCGCGCATGACTTCAACTAACAGAGCTGCAAGCCCAGTATTAAAATCGATTGAATTCTCAGGCTTGTTGGTTTGCTGTAATTCATTACTGAAATCAGCTAATAATGCTTTAAGCTTTTTAAACACAAGTATGTCTCTGATTATTTTATATAGTTTGATTATATCTCTGTTCTTAAGATTATACCGACTCATAAACATTTTCTTACAGTATTTAGACATTCGATAACATACACTCCTCGTTCTGATACTTAAAATTACATGGATGCATATGAGAACGCTTATCTCAGCACTACTTTTGACTCTATTAGCGGGGTGCGTTTACGTGCCAGAAAACGCGCATAGCTATGATGAAAAATGTAATGTCATGCGTAAAAAGAAGGTGTTGGCACTAGAAGAAGCAATCCCCATGGCAAATTGCTCAAACGAAGCATGTGCACTATTAATGGCGAGCTATGGTTTAGTGACTGCAGCTAGCTTTGTGGTATCAGGTAGTATTGTGGTTATTTCTAATACCGTATATTGGCTCGAAAAGCCCTCTGATTGCGAGCTAACAAGCGAAGGGGTTAAGTCATGAAACTAAACAAACTCACTTTGATTGTCATGCTCCCTCTTGTTCTTTCAGCCTGCATTAAGAGCAAAAAGTATCAAGAAGTATATACTGAAGAATGCAATGTACCTTATAAAGTTGTAAAAAGCAGGCCTATTCCACCGGAACACTTAACTGACTTCAACCCTAAAGATATTATAATCCATGGTGCAGCATTAGCATTAGCACAAATGCTTGAAGTTTCATCCGATTCAATACAGCAGCAAACTTATTATGAAGAATTTAAAAAAGCTTGCGCCGAACAGGGAGTAACGATAAGTCAGAGACCGACCGAAAGACGTGTCTATTTAAACAAAAGACCCTCATCTCGCAAAGAAATAAACTCAAACTCTGACCTCAGCGAAATAGAAAGATAAAATATAAGCATAGCTTAAGGAATAAACACCTGAACAACTAGGCCCGTTTTCCCATCACCTCGGTTATGCAAACTTAGTTGACCATGATGGGCTTCTGCGATTTCTCGACAAAGCGCAAGCCCCAAGCCGCTTCCACTTGCTTTGGTTGAATAAAAAGGTACAAGGGCATTCGCCATAACCGCTTCACTCATACCTTTGCCTGCATCACTCACGCTGAGTAATGTCCCTTGAGATTTAGCTTCAATTTTTACTTTAATCTGTTCAGCTTCTGAGCCCGATTCGTGCGCATTTTTAAGCAAATTAATAAGAAGCTGCTCTAGCTGAACTCTGTCTGCAAAGCATTCAAAGTTTGGGATATCCCCTTCAATACTAAAAACCCACTCTTGCTTAACACTGTTCAATAAACTCAACCAATCAATTACTTCGAGTTTTGGTTGAGGCAATTTGGCAAACTTGCCGTAACCTTGAACAAACTCATTTAGGTGATTTATACGCTCTTGCATGGTTGAAAATACTCGCCCCAGCCTTGGTTCATCGAGGTTTTGCGTCAGTATTTTTCCACTGTGCAGCATAGATGACATAGGGCCCAATGAATTATTCAGCTCGTGGCTGATAATGCGTATTACCTTCTTCCATACTGCCACTTCTTGACGACTCAGTTCACGTGTAAGCTGTTTAAAAATATATAAACGGTGACTATGGTTATTTAACAAGAACTGTCCGGTTGAAAGGTGCCAAGTTTGGGCTTCGTCATCTTGCTTTAACTGACTATCGTTTGAATGTGCGTGCTTTAGGTGAAATAGTCCATCTCTGCCTGCTTCCATCGCATTTTGAATTTGCTCACTGCCAAAAGCATAGAGTTCGTAGCGAGTCAGACCTTCAAGTTTCTGCTCACACTTAAATAACAGTTTGGCACTGTGATTACTAAAGACCACATGGTTATTACTATCTATTAAAACCAGCGCCTGCGGAGAAGACTGCAACACTTTATCGAGCATCAATTCACGCTGATAAATCCATTGTTTTTCTTGTCTTAGTTGCTCGGCGGTTTGGTTGTAAGTATGGCACAAGCGCCCAAGTTCATCGTCTTCACTATATGCAAGCAAACTCGAAAACTCACCATCTTTGAAGTTTAACAAACCCGTTTCTAACGCTTTAATGCCTGAGTTAACCGGTTGAGTAATCAGACCACTCACAAACCAAGCTGAAACAACGGCTAAACCCAAACTAATCAGGCTGAGTGTACTTGATGCGCCAAGCACAAGTAGCACGGGCACTAACGCCAACACCACACTTAAAACTGTTGCTAACTGCAATTTATGTCTAGTACTGAGATTGGCCGTGAGTGATTTCATAAAGTTTACGTTTTAGTTTTAGTTTTAGTTTTAGTTTTATTAATAGTCGATTTCGAATTTTTGTAGGCGTCTATATAGCGCTTGTCGTGATAGCCCAAAATGTCTTGCTACTTTGGCTACAACCCCTTGATATTCTCGCATTGCCGCCTCGATTTCATCTTTATTGGGTTCTTTGTTTGTATTTAATTGCGTTACGTTTTGTGTTTGGTTCAAACCAAAGTCGGTAAACTCCAGTGCACCCTTTGGCTTTAAAACAGCAGCCCGCTTACAGGCGTTTTCAAGCTCTCTGACATTTCCCGGCCAAGCATAGCTCGTCAAAGCCTGCTCAGTGGCTAATCCAAATTCTCGCTCTGGCAAGAAGTGTTTTATAAGTGGAACGATATCGTCTTTTCGCTCACTCAGCGGTAGCAGCCTGAGCTCTATGACATTCAGTCGGTAATATAAATCTTCTCGAAACCTGCCAGCTTTTATGTCTTGTAATAAGTCAGCATTAGTCGCCGAAATAACCCGTACACTGACCTTTTGTGTTTGCACTGATCCTAAGCGCTCAAACTCACCCGTTTGCAAAACTCTAAGAAGCTTCATTTGCCCTGACGGAGGTAAATTGCCAATTTCATCTAAAAATAACGTGCCGCCATCAGCAGCTTCAAAACGGCCAATACGCTGTTTATTAGCGCCTGTGTAGGCACCCGCTTCTGCGCCAAATAGCTCGGCCTCGATTAACTCACTGGGCAATGCGCCTGCATTTACCTTAATAAATGGTTTATCTGCCAGAGCAGAGTTTAACTGTACAATTTCGGCAATACGCTCTTTACCACTGCCGTTTGGCCCGGTGATCAATACCGACACATCTGACTTAGCCAGTTGCAATGCCATATCGATCACTCGTTCCATGGCTGTACTCGCATACACAAGGCCAGCTAGGTTTGCCTGTTCATGTACTGAGTGTCGCTCATCTTGTTGCCGATTAAATGTATCGTTGTCTTGCTTGGCTTTACCCAGTTCAATCAGGTTTGCAATGCTGGTCAGTAATTTATTGTCATCCCAAGGCTTAGCAATGTAATCTGCTGCGCCCGCTTTCACTAACTCTATGGCGGTTTCTAGCTCTGTCCATGCGGTGATCAAAATAATGGGTAAATGCGCATTGAGTGCACGAAGTTGATAAAAGAGATTTTTGCCTTCTTCACCCGATGTGGTGTCAGCGGTAAAGTTCATGTCTTGAATAGCTAAGCATATACGTTGATAGCGAACAACTTGCTCAGCTTCGAAAGGGGTGTGTGCTGTCACAACATCATAACCATGTATTTCGAGCAATAGCGATAACGCATCAAGTACAGCTTGGTTATCGTCAATGATGAGTATTTTGTCCATGTATTTTCTTTTTATTATTCGTGCTACACCAAAGGCTTGAGTGTAGCACGAACTAAGAGGTTGAGTATTTAGAAGTTAAATTGTTCGTGTTGCGATACTTGGGTCGATATTAGCCGCACGCCTTGCAGGACCAATTACCGCTAATAAACTCATCACAAAAACGGCAACGGCTGTTATTGCAACATACCAATTCGATAACGCAGGGACTGAGTAATTCGCCATTAATTGTTGCCCCAGCAACACTGCACCACATACACCTAATACTAAACCTGCAATACAAATTAGGCTGTTTTCGACCACAAAGTAGCTGATAATCGCTGATTTGCGAGCTCCTAACGCGCGTCTTGTACCAATTTGCTTCGTGCGCTTATTAATATTAAACAAGGTAAGGCCAAAAATACCTAAAGCTGTCACTAATACTAGTACGCTGATCAGTATCACTAGCATACGCATCATTAATCGGTCTTCGGCAACATAATCTGCTTTTTTCTTATCTAACCCAGCTAAATCTTGTACTACCCTTTTGCTGTAGTTTTTATGAATAAGCGACTCGATTTGTTTCATAACTTCAGCGCGTCTACCAGCTTCGGTTCGTACTAAAAACTTATTGAATTTTTCAATACGAACATAAGGAATAATCACAGATCTGTCTTTACGTTCTTCATTCTTCATCCAAGGACCTTTCATCATGCCTACAATACCAATGACTTTATAAGGCTTTGTACCTGAGTATATGAATTGACCTAACCCGTCACCATTTGGAAATAACTCATCCATTAAAGCTTTTGTCGCCAGAACAACATTAGCCGATTGAGTATTATCCAGATCATGTGCGACTTCTGATTCAGTAAAATTGCGCCCTTCAACTAACTCTACACCAAAGGTATTTAAAGCATGTTCATCTGCGGTAAAGTAGCTCGCATTGACTGATTTCGCCTTTTCTGGCACTGGTTTTAGTCTGTAACTCGTCGAAGAGCCCCCTCCAGATAAAGGAATAGCATTAATCGTTACAGCATCGATCACACCGGGTAATGCACGAATGCTGGCTTCATCAAGCTCAGCTTGTTGAGCCAAATCTACATCTGTACCAAAAGTCATCACATTAAATTTAAATATGTTTTCCTCTTGATAACCCGTTGGTTGATTTAAGTAATCTAATCTATCTTTAATTATAAACGCCGCATTACTAACAATTGCTGTGGTAATTGCAATTTGTATTAGTAATAAAACTGCACCTACTTTAGAGCGAAGTAAGGCATTAAAAATTGGTTTAATCTCAAACATAATTCGTGTTCCTTACTGACTCTTTAAATATGTCGATGGTGTGGTTTTACATACCAACCATGCTGGGTACATACCCGCAACAATGCATGCTGTTATAGCAATAACGGGAGCTGCAAATAGCATTGATAAGTCCATATTTGCTAAGTTACTGTAGTAATCATAACTGTGCCTTATACCCCATAAACCTAACTGTGCGACCAAAATACCAATCAATCCACCCATCAAACCTAACATGGCAACTTCAACAATATGCTGATAGAAAACCTGAGTTTTGCTCGCACCTAGCGCTCTTCTTACGCCTACTTCCGGTGCTCGTTTTAAGAACTTAGCAAGTAACAATCCCAGAATATTGGCCAAACAAACGGCCAAGAACATAAAGCTCAATGCGACAAGGATTTTGTTGTCTTCATTCACGACTTCAAAGTAAGTGATCCATTCATTGACATCTTTGAGACCGTACTCCAGTTTAGCTCGTTCGAAACGGCCCAACTTTTTCTGTTCCTGCATGTAGTTCATCAGGTAGTCACCAAACGCTTTCTTATCTTCTTCAGAATTCAGCTCAATCCAAAATTGCAACCATACATGCTCTGATTGCATCTTATTCGTGAAATTTCTCAGGTCTTCATTTTTCCAACCATTGGTATTGCCCCAAGTGTCAATCTCATACGCTTTTATTAAAGAGAAAGGCAAAAAGATTTGTTCTGGCTCGTTAAACGCCCCATTATTTAGGTCGTAGTATTTAATATTAATTTGCCAATCAGCGATAACACCGGTCACCTGAACATTCAAATCGTCTAAATAGAAACTCTTACCAACGCTATTGTCAGTACCGAATAATTTCTTACTCATACTTTGCGAAATCACCGCAACAGGGGTTGCACTTTCTTCTTGTTCTGCACTCCAAGGCGCACCATGTTTAAATGACAGATTAAACATTTCAAACGCTTGTCTTGATGCTAAGCGACTTACGGCCATAAAAGGTTGAAGCTTGTCTGAGTCTAAGTGTACAGAAAAACCACTTTTCATTAATGCTGTACGTTTATAAGGTAAATCAGCATTTTGTAAATTTTCTGCATCTTGATAAGTCAATTGATAAGGTAAGTCATCGGGCGTCCACCAGCTTGATTCCTCGTCCATAATCTGCAGCTGAACGGCATGCAGTTTGTCACTCTTTTCAGGAATAGGGTCCATCGACATCATGTGGTAAACCGACAAGCTGGTCATCGTAATACCAATACCAACCCCTATGGCAATCACCATTAACAGGCTTACTAGCGGCGTACGTTTAAAGCTCCGCCAACTTAAATCTATGTAATGACTGAACATATTATGCTCCTACTGCCATATTTGGATTGCCCTGATATAACGTAAAATCAGCAAGTTGACCGTCAACAACCTGTATATTGCGAGGTGCTCGACGAGCAAGCTCCGCGTCGTGCGTTACCATGATAATGGTGGCGCCATCACGGTTAATTTGTTCAAGCAACTCCATGACCTGACGTGCCATTAAACTATCAAGATTACCTGTTGGTTCATCAGCTAATAAAAAGCGCGGTTCACCAGCCAGCGCTCGAGCAATGGCAACACGCTGCTGCTGACCACCAGAGAGTTGCTGAGGTAAATGCTTAGCACGGCTAGCTAGCCCCACTTGCTCCAAACACTGTTCTATTCTGCGTTTACGCTCAGCCGCTTTGATCCCACGATAACGTAAAGGCACTTCAACGTTTTCGTACAAGTTTAAGTCTGGAATGAGGTTAAAGCCTTGAAAGATAAAGCCAATTTTTTGATTACGTAAGTCCGCACGTTGATTGTCATTCAGTTTGCCAACATCAATGCCATCCAATAAGTATTCGCCACCAGTGAAGGGTTCTAACATACCTGCAATATTCAAAAAGGTGGTTTTACCTGAGCCTGATGGGCCTGTTACCGCAATAAACTCACCTTCTTCAACATTTAAATTAAAGTCACGTAATGCATGTGTTTGAACCATCTCTGTTTGATACATCTTGCTGATATTATTCATTTTTAACATTGTTCTTTCCTTTTTAATTCGGTCTATATTCTGTTGATGATGCCTAAATGTGTTTGTTGTTACCTCTGTAATACTTATCTCAGCAGCTCTTATCTCAACAATACGGCATCGGCATTTTTAAATGTGTCATAATTTGAAATGATGATTTCATCGCCTTGTGCAAGTCCACTTAACACTTCTACATGGTTAATACTGGTGACACCTGTGTTGATTTCGATTCGCTCTGCGCGTTCGCCACTAAGCTTGTAAGCCACATAGCCACCTGCATTCATGAAGCCACCGCGTTTTACCATCAGAACATCGCTGCGGTTTTCTAATAAAATGCGCCCGGACAAACGTTGATTTTGACGAATATTGCTAATATCACTTTGGTTAAAACGCACACGCGTGGTAACTTCACGGTTATTCACTTCTGGCGAAATGGCTGACAAAGTGCCTATAACTAACTCAGTACCCATTTTCAACTCTACTTGCATCCCAATCCCTAAATCATTGGCATAGCTTTCTGGCACTTGTAACTCGGCTTCAAAAGCAGATAAATCAACTAAGGTAAGTAAGGCTTGGTTTTTAGTCACCATAGCTTTAGGTTGCACCAGCAAGTTACCAACGATGCCCGATACACTGGCTTTCACGTTTAAATTACGAACTTTTCTTTGAAGTTCATCAACCACCAGTTGCTGTCTAGCAACTTGGCTTTGCGATGATTGTAACTCAAACGCCAAGGTATCTTTGGCGAGCTCAACCTCTTGCTGTGCATGTTTAAAGGTCAGCTTAGCTTTGGCTAGATCATCGACTGCTTTTTCTAAATCAATTTGACTGATCAGGCTTTTCTCAATTGACAGTTTTGCTCGGCGGTTTTCACGCTCTGCGGCGCTGAGTTCTACTTGCGCCATGTCTAATGTTTTATTAAGGGTTAAAGTCTGGCGCCTTGCTTCTAGCTCACTTCTGGCAAGTTCGCCTTGAAGCCTAGCAAGCTCTGATTCTTGTTGCTTTAAACTGTTATTCAGCTCCGGACTTTCTACCTCTGCGATCACCTGTCCCTTTTCTACACTGTCACCTGCTTTTACTTGCAGCGTGACAAAGCCTTGCTCAGGGCTGTAAGCTTTTGGTGCATTAGCAGCAACTATTTTACCTGTTGTAGCGATATCTCTGACTAGGTCACCTTTAATGACCGTCGCAATTTGTAGCTGTGCTTTATCAACAGACTGACTGACATTATCGGTATTCATCATGGCGTAGCCTGCCCAAGTAACAAGCGACAGCACACCAGCAATCAACAGTACAGGTTTTAGTTTTTTAGGCTTATGTTGGACCATTTGATCTTGGCCACTGGTATCTCTGATCATACTCATTCCTTATTGATTTAAAAATTGCTCGGTGCAGCTGATAAGTAATGACATCAACAACATCAAAAGGGGTGATACAAAAAAAGCGGTCGTTAAAATCATTGTCTAGCTCCTGAGCCTATAATGTCTAAATAGATACCAAGACTGTGCCAAACTTTAAAAACCAATTTTTTCAAAAGGTTATGAATAATTAGGTTTTTGTACGCTTGTCCGCGGACGATAAAAGTGTCCGCATCGGACACTTTTTACTTAAGCAATTTGTGTCATTAAAAAATGCTTAAGTCATTGAAATGAAGTAATAGACTGTTAATGTAAGAAAATAACAACGGTATCTAAACTGAGATTAAGGAGTATAAAAATGAAGTTCAGTTTATTAGCGGTTATCGCTTTGCTCTTTTCGAGTCAACTTCTGGCACAACCAGAGCAAATCTTTTTATTACGCCACAGTGAAAAAGCCAGTGGTAGTGATCCGTCATTAACAGATAAAGGAAAGCTCAGAGCCAATAACATTGCCAAGCAGCTTCTGTCAGCCAAACCAACACAGCTTTTCAGCACTGAGTACAACCGAACTCAACAAACCATCGCGCCACTGGCAAGGGCGACTTCACTCAAAGTCCAAAGCTATAACCCAAGAGAACTGGTACAATTTGCAGGTGAGTTAAAGTTATTAAATGGTGTAGCCGTTGTTGTGGGTCACAGCAATACAACACCTCAACTTGTGAAGCTGCTTTCAGGGCATCGAGTGAATATTGAGGAAGATGAATACGACAAATTATATGAACTGCGCCTGCATGGTGACGAATACCAACTTATCCGTCACAAAACTTCATTTAAAGCAAAGTGATATTCTCGCTTCAAAGATAACCATCTTATAACGTGAAAAATCGACAATCTAAATCTATGCTTTATAAAAACAATAAAGCATAGAATTTTATGAACGTTCAACAGTCCATTATTATTCCAGCAAAAAAAGAGCAAGTATGGCGTGTCATTAGCGATATACGTCATGCCCACCAGCATATTTCTGCCATAAAAAGCTTAGTGATTATTGAGCAACCTAAAGAGGGACTTAAAGGCCTAAAATGGCAAGAAACTAGAACCATGTTTGGTAAAGATGCCACTGAGACAATGTGGATCACTGAGTCACAAACCAACTCATTTTATAAGACCAAAGCACAAAGTCATGGTTGCGATTACTATTCTGAGATGAAGATTATTGAAGGCCAAGAACAATGTGAACTTATTATGGGTTTTACAGGGGTTCCGCAAAGCTTGTTTGCAAAAATAATGGGAAAGCTCATGTCACGATTCATGACAGAACAACTTAAAAAAACCATGCAAGCAGACTTAAAAGACATTAAAAGTGCGGTGTTAGCGATCCATAATCTAAACACTGAGTAATTTATAATTGCTCTGAAAAAATTTTATATATACCGACTTCTGCTTGCTCAACTGTTTGTGAAGCAAACCCTAAGCGAATATGACTTACCTCGCCATCATTTGGTTTTAAAGAACGAACTGAATTAGGGTGATAAAACTCTTCTTCCGATTGAAAATAAATGCCCTTTTCTCTGGCGCTTAATTTTAACGCAACCACATCTTGATGGCAGTTTAACCAGAATGCCATACCGCCATCAGGCTTGGTAAATGAGAGGTTTAAGCCCTGTGCTTTTAAAGCATTAAGGGTACTATTCATTGCTTGCCAACGCGCTTTATATGATTTAGTCATGCGCTTTAAGTGACGTTCAAACTCTCCTGTTTCCATCCAGTGCGCGACCGCCAGTTGAGTAAAGGCATCATTCTTATGATTAATGAGCTTTTTTAACCCTTTTAAGTGCGCTAAAACAGGCTTGGTTGCATGCAAATAGCCGAGTCTCGCGCCCGCACACATTATTTTTGAAAAGGTCGATATATAAATCACAATACCCGCGGGATCATCTGCCGCCATAGGCTGAAGAGGCCGACACTGATAGTGAAATTCATGGTCATAATCGTCTTCAATGATCAGCACACCGTATTGATAACACAACTGATAAATTTCTAGGCGCCTAGCTATGGGCAAAGTCACTGTAGTCGGGTATTGGTGTAATGGCGTTAAATACAGTAGCTTGATTTTTCTCAGTTTTAGCTGAGTTTCTAAGTCATCGACACATATCCCCTGCTCATCTTGTGCAATATCGACTAATGCTGCACCACAGCTTTCGAATGCCTGTCTTGCAGGCGGGTAGCCTAGGGTTTCAATGGCGACAAAGTCACCTTGATTAATAAATGCTTTTGCAACCAAGTATAAAGCTTCTTGTGAGCCATTACAGATAAGCAAATCATCTGCACTAAGCGCTCTTGCTTGACCTAGGTATCGCAAAATTTGATGTTTTAATGTGGGTAATCCTGCACTGTCTGAATAATGCATGTCATGGGCGTTAAATTGCCTCGCAGCCATACTCAAAGATTGTTTAAATCTTTGTTTAGGAAATGCAGATAAATCAGGTAGGCCGCCAGCGAAAATATAAGAGAAAATCGAGAGATCAATTTCACCGATTTCTTTTACCGGTGTCGCAAAGTCATATTCTAACGGCTGAAGCATTACTTGCTTGCTATATCTTTCACTCGACTCGATTGGTAAATGTTTACTTACAACATAACCGCTACGCTGGATCGCAGTTAACCACCCCTCCGCAACCAAATTTTGCAATGCCGTCATTACAGTATGACGATTCACATTATAAAAATGTGAGAGTATTCTTACAGAAGGTAAATTTGTATTTGGCAAAAGTGAGCCTGTTTGAATTGCACTTCGGTATGTGTCTACGATTTGCAAATATTTCGCTTTGCCAGTTCTGAAAGAAATTTCTAGAGGCTGCATGGCTTTATCATTTTAGAAATTTGAGTTGTTATACAATCAAATATATTAGACTCGTCTTCACCGTAGCACTACTAAAAATTTAATAAACTATAACTGGGCTTGGGTGTTAATAACCTGCCAACTACTCACCTTGTCATTAACGTATCCTGACTGGCGATACGCTTTTTCAATTTCTCCCTTTTCTTTTAACATCGAAAGGCCTTTTTCAAGTGCTTTGATCAGAGGTTGGCTTTGTGCTGTGAAACGCGCAACAGGAAAGTGACGACTGTCAGGCATAATGACTTTCAAGTTTTTAATTGGTAGGTATGTTTGGCCGTTATGTTTGAAGCTCAAATCATCAGAGTTATGAAAAGGCCCTAACATCACATCAGCTCGCTTTTTATAGAGCATATCTAACATAGTCGTGTATTTGCCAGTGTGATACATACCATTAAAGTTTAATTGTTTAAGTATTTTCCAATCATGTTGCCAATTTTGATTTGAAACTGCGATTAACTTAACTAATTCAGCGGGTTGCTTAACTGACAGCACATCAACATTGTCGCTATGCGTATATAACCCAGCTTCTGCACGACCCGCTTCTAACACGGCGCTGCTAATATGTAATTTATGTTCAAACTGTTTGATCTCATTTGACCAAAGCGGGGTCGCACTTAAATGTATTACCCCCTGTTTCATTAATTTAATTCTGCGAGGTGGGTGATCTACTTGAATATAATTAATTGGTAATTTAAACCCACCAAGGCGAATCGCTTTAACAAGTAGTGCATGCTCAACTACATCACGAGAAGCCTTTAAACTGCTGTAGTCGTTTATATCTAAAATGTGTCTGTTGCCTAAAAACTCAAAATACAGCTGTTTAATATCATCTTGTATGGCAATAGTGATTGATGAGTTGTCTACTTCGGCTGAGCTAGCACTATGCCAAAGTAGACAAAAACACAATAATAGTAGGCGGGTCATATCAATCCTTAATCTTTTCGACGCACTGTCATTAAATCGTAATTTACTTGTTAACTCAATAATAAAAAACTATTAACACTGGTCTAGTATATTTCTGCATTCTGGTTGTATTTGTTAGACCTAATAACAGCTAATTTGTCTTAGAAATCATTGCGCCTGTAAGGAATTACTAAGATGTTAAAACCTATTTCATTAGAGACCGAAAAAGTTAAGCTCACGCCATTAACTGAAAATCATCTAGAGGCCCTCTTTAAAGCGGGCAGCCACCCTGATATCTGGCGATGGGTGTTTAACAATTACTGTGAGAACAAAGAAAAGTTAGCTCTGTGGTTTAAAAACACTGCACAATTTAACCAGAATGAACAAATTGTAATGGCAATCATAGACAAAACCTACGGTACTGTCGTTGGCACAACACGGTTATTTCGACTTGATCCACATAATCAAAGTGCTGAAATAGGTCATACATTTATTGCTAAGTCAGTACAAAAAACCTATGTAAATACCCATGCAAAATATCTATTACTCAACCATGCCTTTGAAGATTTAAACTTGGTGAGAGTTACCTTTTGTACTCATGAAGAAAATAGGGTCTCAAGAAATGCAATTACACGTCTTGGTGCCAGGTTTGAGGGGTTAGCATACAAACAACGTAAATTACCTGATGGTAATTTTAGAAATACGGCTATTTTCAGTATCACTGACGATCAATGGCAAAATATAAAAGCTAAGTTAACGGAACGAATGCAAACAACTGAAACTGCATAAAACTAAAACAATTTAATTGATTTAGCACAATAATAAAGGAGTCAGTTCTAATTTATGGGCTCCTTCTGATCTTCATCAAATCAGCTCTAAATTAAGTCAGTCACCTAGGTTATTTTGTTTATAAATCAACCTTATTTGACTATATTGCCCGTCTTGCATCAACAGGATGGAATGCCAGTATGAGTACACGGCACACTCAAGAAATAACACTAAAAAAAGAAACCGTTCTACTTTCAACCACAGATCCCAGTAGCAGGATCACTTATGCTAATCAAGCATTCTGTGATGTGTCTGGCTTCAGTACTGATGAGATGTATGGGCAACCACACAACTTAGTACGTCACAATGACATGCCTAAAGCAGCCTTTGCCAATATGTGGGAAACAATTCAAGGTGGTCAATCTTGGATGGGGCCAGTTAAAAACAGAAGTAAAGATGGGCGGTTTTATTGGGTGAATGCGTTTGTTACCCCCATAAAAAATGAACAAAGCAAAATAATTGAATACCAATCCGTCAGAACTTATTTAGACGACAAAGTTAAAAGTCGTGCTGAACGCGCATACCAAAAAATACAAGCCGGACAAGTTGCTAACCGTTATTACGATAGCACTAAATGGATTAGCTATAGTTTGGTGACATCATGCGCTATTGCTTTTATGTCATTAGCCTTCACCTTTTCACCTGCCATTTTGACGCTCGCTATTTTGCTGATGTTAACTTCGTATATGCAATTGAGGTGGCGTAAGCGTTATCTATATACACTCAAAGAGGCCAAAGCAGCATATGACAACCCCCTTATGTCATTCTTGTATTCTGGGCATAACGATGCCGTTGGTTCATTATCTTTAGCAATAAAAATGCAACAAGCCAAAGTCAGAGCGGTTGTTGGACGGGTCAATGATGAATCTTTGAGGGTTAATATTAACGCACAAAAAAATACTCAAAGTGGGCAACAAGTCTCAGAGCTATTAAAAAAACAAAATAATGAAGTTCAGCAAATGGTGCAATGCATGCAAGACTTCACGGTCACTATCGAAGAGTTGAATACGAATGTAGAACGAGCCTCATGTGCTGCAATGGCGTCAGAGCAACATACACAAGATGGTAAATCCTCGGTCGACAAAGTGATTGATGCCATACATCATTTAGATGAGCATTTAGCTGAAGTTAACCAAGCCGTATCTAGACTGGTTGCTGGAAATGAGAAAATCCATGGCATTTTAAATGTTATCAATTCAATTGCTGAACAAACTAACTTACTGGCATTAAATGCAGCGATTGAAGCGGCAAGAGCTGGCGAGCATGGCAGAGGTTTTTCTGTTGTCGCTGATGAAGTAAGGGCATTAGCACAAAAAACCCAAGCTTCAACAGAAGAGATAACACAGCTAGTCCAAGAGCTAAACGATGTATCACAAAGTGCTGTCAGCTCGATGGACCAAGGAAACCTTTTGTCTAACACCAGTGTAGAGCTTGCAAGCAAGAACGGTGAAAGCCTATCAACCATTCAATCCCATGTTACCGAACTGGCAGATCTCAACCGTTCTGTTGCAGCCGCAATAGAACAGCAGTCCGTAGTCATTAAACAAATCAACCTCAATGTTGAAAGCGTAAGTGAACTGGCCGACTTAGGTGGGCAACATGGTCAGCATTCTCATAACTTAAGCCAAGAGTTATTAAGTCAAATCGAGCAGCAAACCAAACTCATCCAGCAATTTTGCTAACATCAACTAACATCAAGTTGCGTGGCTTAAGTCACGCAGCGCCACCAAGTGAGTGATTTTTGTACTGCATTATTTACAAATCATAGAACGCGAGATCTTAATGTTGACCAAATTCATCATTTAAAGCCACCTCAGAGCGATCGCTTCACTGTTTTCAGCGTAATGACATGTACCAACTCACGCGAGGCCAATGCCATGTTGTATTATCTAATTACCAGTCAAAACTATAAAACCTTCAGAAACATTGAAGATAAAGTAAAAGGAATTGCCTACGTAGAGGATATTACCCACCTATGTACCCACGAACCACATCCTTGGCATAGCTGGCTAACAAACAAAGTTGCTTACCTTATTAAGGCTGAATTATTATTTGCCTTATGGGTTGTTGTATCTGTATTTATTGCTGCTTCAGTGACAGAGCTGTCTACCGGCTTATTTGTGATTGGTGGGGTTGTTGTCGTGCTCTTTAGTATCTGGGTTTGCGGATTAATTGGCATCGAGCAAGTATCTCATTACATATCATGCCAAGATATGCTTAAAGATATAGAAGATTCACTTGCGATGTACATTGAAGCACAAGAGGAAAATAAGGAACGAATTGAATATATATTAAATTCAGAAACGGAACTAAACATGTATAAGGTGAAAGTTTAATTTAAGCGGGAAAGTCCCGCTTCAACGCTTTATTGAGAGCTAGACAGCTTTTCTTTTGCCGCTTCTACTTTAGCAAAATCTAAGCCCAACTCTTCTACTGCCTCTTTGATCAAACCAGGATTTTGCATAACTAAACCCATCAACTGCTGTAGCTTGTCTTGAGGGATACCTAATTGCTGAACAATTCCCATTGCCATTAATGGGTTTTCTGTCAGTGCTTCAAATAATTGGTTGATTTGCTCATCTGCAATATTGTGCTCTTTAAGGATGGCAATAATTGGGTTCATAATTTTCACTCTGAATTATTTTATTTTGTATAAGTATGGGCAAAACCGCTGCTTTCAACTCTCACCGTGGAGTTTATTATATTTATCAAGCGATGACTGTACACGCTGTACTAGAGACTTATCAGTCTTCAAACTGAATGCCATGCATGCTCGCCGATTATCTATTTCTTTAACCTCAATTACTTTCCTGAGGATTGAATAATCATAACCAAGCTCTTTCATCCTTTCAGAAGCGGTATATTCTGTTTGCAATATAAAATCAACTCGGCCAGCCACTAGTTTTCGGGGGCTTGACCCAGGATCTGAGGTGAGGTCAAGGTTAATTCCTGGTTTAAAGCCCGCATTCGTTAAGTAACTATCACTAACACTTCCTCTAACTATAGAAATCACGTATTTTTTTGCATCTTCAAGGGAGTTGAGTTTAATGTCATCACGAGTTTTTAAAGCAAATAAATATTCTTTAACCGGTCCCATTAATGGGCAAACCCATTGAAACAAGTTCTCTCGCTCTGGTGTGCGATAGATTGAGTAAATCATGGTATTCGCCTGCGTCTTAGCCAAATGCATAGAACGCAGCCATGGGTAGCTTGATATTTTATATTTTATGCCAGCATCTGATAAAACGGCCCTAACTTTGTCTGTAGAGCGACCAACTAGCTGGCCTTCTACATTTGTGTAATTATAAGGCAGCCACTCTTCAGTTACGACTTGAAGTGATTCAGACTCTGATGTGTATACTTTCGAACTCAAAAGTAAGGATAGGAAAATAAAAAATTTCATTTATTCCTCAAGTCGGGAATGTTCGCGACCAGCTTTGTTGAAAAAATATTTACCTTTCAAAAAATGCATCAACAGCGAATGCGATTAATTCGTCAACTTGGGACTCAAACTCTTCAAGTGGTTTTTCAATTTTCTGAAAATAACCCTCGATTTGACTTTGAGAAAGCTTTCGGTTCATCAACGAATACTCTTTTTCATCAAGTAATTTGTCGTACCTTGGTACAAAAGAAAAAATAGCATAATTAGGAGGCGGAATTTTTTTTACCGCAAACTGACAAAACTCTTCAATATAATCGATACCATCAGGACCCAAACAACCGGGCTCAACGCGGTAAAGAAGCTGGATCCTCATGTCTTTGCTCATATCTTTTACCTAAAAAAGACTACCTTTTTGATTTTTCCTTTTTCAATTTGGTAGCTAGTTACAAATTCAGAACGCTTATCAATCACACCTTCTTGTTGAGAGCAAATCTCGGAACTTTCGTGATCTATCACAATATTGCCATGCACAATTCGTTTGAGTGATTTTGCGTTTAAGCATTTCATCTTTTTAAACATAAGACCATATCGTTTAATAAGGTCTTCTTTACCCGTAAACATCAGTTTTTGCGGATACATATAGAACTCTACATCATCAGCATATAAAGCCAAGAATGATTTAATGTTTTGTTGATTATAGGCAACAATTAACTCATCTATTACTTTTTCAGCTGCTTTTTCTTGTTCAGTTTTTACACTATTTAACTCGGTTGTTTTCTCTTCAAATGCAGGGTTAGCTTGAATAGCAAACGCCAAAACAAACAACACGACAAAACTAAAAACTCTCATAAGTACCCAATAAACAGACAAAGTAACCTCGTGAACCATAACAAATCTCAAGCATTTTTCATAGCTCACCAATATTGTTCGACGGATATATGACCAGGTTCAGCTCGACGATGCCTTTTATAACCAACCGATTGTAAAAGTTGTGTCAAATCTTTCACCATTTGTGGATTTCCACAAATCATAAAATGAGAATCTTCAGGCAGTTTCTCTAAGTTGCAATAGTTTACGAACTCACTGCTTTTTATAAGGTCGGTCACTCTACCTTCTAAACCTCTTTCAGGGCTTTCACGTGTGACTAAAGGCAAATATGTAAATTGTTTAAACAACTTTTGGTGTGCATGTATAAAGTCTTGGTAAGTTAAATCTGTATTAAACCTGACACTATGTATAAGTACGACTTGTTGATATTTATCCCACACCTTACCGTCAGCCAAAATAGACAAAAAAGGGCCAATACCTGTACCTGACGCTATCATCCAAAGAATCTCTCGCTTAGGTGACTCCTCAATGGTTAGAAAGCCGTTTGCTTTTGACTCAACATCAATGCTGTCTCCGACTGAAAGTTCAACAAGGCCTGATGTTAACTTACCGCTTTCAACCTCTGTTAGGTAGAACTCAAGAACAGGATCTTTAGGGGCATTGACATACGAGTAAGCACGGGCAATTCTTTTTTCACCAATTGTCATCGCTAACTTGGTAAACTGTCCTGCTTGAAAAGGGGCTACATCTGCAGCAACCTTGATGGTAAAAAGTGTTGGCGTCCACCAGTTTACTTCCGTGATTTTTCCACTAACCCATTGAGACATATAATAGCTCTGTTTATTTCACACACTATAACTGTGGCAGATAGCACCGATATGTCAAAAATCTCAGCAGTTCACAAATTTTAGGCAAAAAAAAGCCACACTATTCAGTGCGGCCTTTTGGGGTGTGATTCGCTTTCATTTTGGGCGTGTCTCCAAAAATCAGCGATTACGTTACCAAGGAACTTTTTTGCTCAAAACCCAACGAGCAAATAACAACTTAAAACTCTGTATGAAATCGTTAGATTGACTCTAAAGCAATCTTAACCATTTCGTTAAATGTACTTTGTCTTTCTTCAGCCGGTGTTGCTTCACCTGTGATCACATGATCACTTACCGTGAATAACGCCATTGCTTTTGCACCATACTCTGCTGCAACGCCATACATGCCTGCAGTTTCCATATCGACTGCTAATACACCTAACTTGTCTAATTCTTCATAGAAAGAACCATCTGCTTGGTAGAAGGTGTCAGTCGTGAATACATTACCTACTTTCGCTTCAATACCTAGCTTACGTGCTGCGTTAACGCCGTTCTCTAATAGTCCGAAATCAGCAATAGCCGCAAAGTCATAACCGCGTACTCGAGCACGGTTTACATTTGAATCTGTACTTGCACCTTGTGCAAAAATAACGTCTCTGATTTTAATGTCTTGACTAATACCACCACATGTACCGATGCGGATAAGGTTCTTAACACCGTAGCTAACAACGAGCTCACGGGCATAAATAGACATTGACGGAATGCCCATACCAGAACCCATAATGCTTACAGGCTTACCATTGTATGTGCCTGTAAAACCGAACATGTTACGAACACCTGTAACTTGGCGAGCGTCTTCAAGGAAGTTTTCTGCAATATATTTAGCGCGTAAAGGGTCACCGGGCATTAATACCGTTTCAGCAAAATCACCATTGTTCGCATTGATATGAGGAGTACTCATTCTCTTTTCCTTCTTACGCCTTGATCAGGTCGTCAGCAAAGCTGTCGCCGTAGTCAAGTGTTGATAAATTAAACCACTGGGCAAGGGTTTGACCTATGTCAGCAAAACTTTGTCGTTCGCCGAGCGCGATATTGTCAATCCCCGGTGTATAAGCCAGTACCGGCACATATTCACGCGTGTGATCTGTACCAGGTGCTGTTGGATCGCAGCCGTGATCTGCCGTGATAATTAATAAATCTTCTTTTTGCATTTTATTAAGTATAGTTGGTAGGTAATCATCGAATTGCTTAAGCGCTTCGGCATACCCTACGGCATTACGTCTATGACCAAATTTTTCGTCAAAATCCACAAGGTTTGTGAAAATCAAACTGTGATCAGGCGCGCTATCGATGATTTCTGAGGTTTTCTCAAGTAAATTCATCAAACCTGGCGCTTTATGTTTCTGAGTAATGCCTTGATGGGCATAAATATCAGAAATTTTACCAATGCTGATCACTTCACCACCATCTTGCGCCAACTTATCTAATAATGTTGGTGCAGGAGGTAGCACAGAATAATCTCTACGATTACCTGTTCGCATAAAGTCGGCACTCGAAGTGCCTATAAATGGCCGCGCAATCACTCGCCCTATATTCATATCATCAAGCAGTGCCCGTGCGATTTCACATACTTGATAAAGCTTGTCAAGGCCGAATGATTGCTCATGTGCGGCTATTTGGAACACACTATCAACTGAGGTATAACAAATTGGCATGCCCGTTTTTACATGCTCTTCACCCAGTTGTTCTAAAATAACGGTACCTGAACCGTAACAGTTGCCTAAAATTCCTGGAATTTCGGCGCGTTTGCACAATTCAGTAACAAATTCTTCAGGGAAGCAAGGTTGTGTATTAGGAAAATAGCCCCAATCAAACAACACAGGTACGCCCGCCATTTCCCAATGACCAGATGGCGTGTCTTTACCGCTTGAAAGCTCTTTTGCATAACCCCAAGCCGCCTTTGGCGCTGAGCGTTCTGCCACTTCACACGCTTCTTTACCCGCAGCTTCACAAGCATCAACTAAACCAAGTTTAGTTAAGTTAGGTAAAGGAAGTGCTTCTCCTTTATCTTCTTTATATGCAGCTAAAAGGTGCGCAAGGGTATTTG
Source organism: Pseudoalteromonas phenolica (assembly GCF_001444405.1). Lineage (NCBI taxonomy): Bacteria > Pseudomonadati > Pseudomonadota > Gammaproteobacteria > Alteromonadales > Pseudoalteromonadaceae > Pseudoalteromonas > Pseudoalteromonas phenolica. The sequence continues at coordinate 661,252 of NZ_CP013188.1, read as the reverse complement.
CTCCTAAGTCTCCAAATTGTTCTGCATCTGGAGCGGCACCTACGCCTAAGCTGTCTGCCATCAGGATAATTGCTCTTGCCATAATTTACCTCTTAACTTATGCCAATCTGGAGAATAAATAATTGCCTCCGAATCAGTGTTGAATACTTTAATAGTTGGTTAACAACAGCGTACAGGACATAAGTCCGCTTTTAAAACTAGACGCCAATTGTCACGAAAATGTCATAAAAGTCCTGTTTTTAGCAAGCGGACATAAGTCCTGTCGCAGAAATATCAAAATCGCTAAATTTGCTCCCTAAGCGAAGCAAAAGAGATTATTCGTGTCTTTTTTGCTATTGTGATCTTCCGAGTGAATCAACAGTTGGGTGTGAACTTTAGTGACACGAACAATTATAGCTATTGCTGGTGCATCTGCATCTGGCAAATCTCTCTTTACGCAAACTATTTATAACGAGCTTGTAAATGAGCTAGAAGATGGTTCTATTGCCATCATCGAAGAAGATGCCTATTACAAAGATCAATCGCATTTACCGTTTGAGCATAGAACACAAACAAACTATGACCATCCGGATGCATTTGAACATGAGCTTCTTAAATCGCATTTAGAGCAATTAAGATCTGGTCAGTCTGTAGAGGTACCAAGTTACGATTATGCGCAACATACTCGTAGTAAGGAAACTCGTCAGGTTAACCCTGCAAAAATATTAATTGTTGAAGGCATTTTATTACTCAGCGACCCTGAGTTATGTAAAGAGTTTGATATAAAAGTATTTATTGATACGCCTCTTGATATTTGTTTACTGCGTCGTACGCAGCGTGACATCGAGCAGCGAGGCCGAACACTACAGTCTGTTGTGGAGCAGTATCAAGCAACGGTAAGACCCATGTTCTATCAATTTATAGAACCATCTAAACATTCAGCTGATTTAGTGGTTACACGCGGTGGCATGAATCGCGTGGCGATTGATATAATCAAAAGCAAGATAAAATATTTGCTACAAGAATAAAAACGGGAATTTACCATGACAACAATAATGAGCCTAGTGGGCATGATGGCCCTGCTGGGTATTGCATTTGCAGCATCAACGAATCGCAAAGCTATTAATTTGCGTACTGTTGGGGTGGCGTTTGCACTACAGCTTTTTATAGGTGGTTTTGTACTATTTGTAGAAGCTGGCAGAAACATACTTGACCAATTATCAAGCAAAGTATCAGCGGTAATTGGGTATGCAGGAGACGGTATCGAGTTTTTATTCGGCTCTCTTGCAAAAAGTGACAGTAATATTGGTTTTATCTTTGCGATCCAAGTATTACCGGTCATCGTATTTTTCTCTGCGCTAGTCGCAGTGCTTTATCACCTAGGCATAATGACATGGGTCATTAAAATTTTAGGTGGTGGTTTACAAAAATTGCTTAAAACGTCTCGTCCGGAGTCGCTTTCTGCAACAGCTAATATCTTTGTGGGACAGACGGAAGCACCGTTAATTGTAAAACCGTTTATTCCAAGCATGACGAAGTCAGAGTTATTTGCTGTGATGGTAGGTGGCCTCGCAACCGTAGCAGGTTCAGTGATGGCAGGTTACGTGGCAATTGGTGTTGAACTTAAATATTTAATTGCTGCCAGCTTTATGGCTGCGCCAGGTGGTTTCTTAATGGCAAAAATGATCGTGCCAGAGACAGAGACACCAAAGCAAGACTTATCAGATGTTATGTCTGACGAAGAAAAACCAGTAAATGTGATCGATGCAGCTGCATCTGGTGCGTCAAGTGGTATGCATTTAGCACTGAACGTAGGTGCCATGTTGCTTGCTTTCGTAGCATTAATTGCATTATTAAATGGTTTGTTAGGCGGTATTGGTGCTTGGTTTGACCACCCTACCCTAACATTACAAGAGATTTTAGGTTACGTATTCGCACCAGTTGCATGGTTACTTGGTGTTCCTTGGAGCGAAGCTGTAACAGCCGGTAGTTTTATCGGACAAAAGCTAGTAGTTAACGAATTCGTTGCTTATCTAGACTTTATGAATTATCGAGAAGGGTTAAGTGCACATACACAAGCAATTGTCACATTTGCGTTATGTGGATTTGCTAACCTTTCATCGATTGCAATCTTACTAGGCGGACTTGGCGGTATGGCGCCGAGTCGAAGAAAGGATATCGCACGCTTAGGGCTCAGGGCGGTTTTAGCAGGGTCAATGGCTAACCTAATGAGCGCCGCAATTGCAGGGTTTTTCCTCTCGCTAGCTTAGAAACTTAACGAGATTTCCCTAAAATTTGCAAAACAATTGGTTGGTTGCTTTAAGGGGTTAAAGTAACCACACTAACTTGAACGATACTTCACCAAAGGGCCTTTATGGCCCTTTTATCGTTTCTGGAGCAAGCTACTCTTTAAATGAAAAGTTTCAATGAAAAATATGCACCCTACTCCTATCCCTTACTTATTTCTTCTCTATTAACGTCTGTAACATACCCTGCTTTAAAAAGTTCTCTAATGACAAGAATAATGGCTTCGGTAATTCATCTAACCCAAACCACTGCCAACCTAGGCACTTATTTGGCTCCATAATTTCAGGCTCGCCTTCTACACCATTTGCCACCACGTACAAAGTCACATAATGTTTATTTAATGGGTTAAATACATCGTTAGAAAAGCCCAACTGACTTACTCCAGAAACCTTCAAACCTGTCTCTTCTAGCGTCTCTCTGATTGCACAAGCCGCTATTTCTTCGCCCATTTCTAAATGACCACCTGGTGTGGCCCAAGTATTTGCGCCGTGTGACCCAATACGTTCACCGAGTAGAATTTTACCATCACGAATAATGACAACTGCGACACCCACTCGAACATGTTCTGACATAATATTTGCCTTAATTGTTATTTTATTAAAACACAAAAAAGCCGCTTAATAGCGGCTCAGGTTAGATAAGCTTTTACGCTTCTTTCTTTGTTAATACGGCGGCATAAAAACCATCGTATGATGAGTTAATTCCCGGTTGTAGGTTTAACTCTTCTAGTAATTCAAAGTTTGGATTGTTTTCAAGGAATGCCTGCACTTGCTGTTGGTTTTCACTCGGAAAAATAGAGCAAGTCGCATACACAAGCTTTCCGCCGACTTTACACATCTGGCTGTAACGCTGCAGAATTTCAGCTTGCAAGCTGATCAGAGTATCAATATTTTCAGGTTGTAAATGCCATTTTGCGTCTGGATTACGGCGTAGAACTCCCGTCCCAGAGCAAGGCACATCTAACAATACACGATCAAACTTTTCTTTTAAGCGCTTAATAGTCTTACTATTTTTGATTAAACGCGTTTCAAGCATATGAACACCCGCACGCTTTGCACGTTTTTTTAGTGCATCTAGCTTATGCTGATGAATGTCCATCGATAAGATGTAGCCTTTATTTTGCATTAGATCAGCAAGGTGTAAACTCTTACCACCCGCACCTGCACACGCATCAACAACGCGCTGACCTGGTTTTACATCGAGTAATGGTGCTATCTGCTGGGAGCCCGCATCTTGCATTTCAAACCAGCCTTTGCTGAACGCATCTGATTTAAATAAATAGCCGTATTCTTCAACTTCTAAACAATTGTCTTTCTCAAGTACTTTGGTGATTGATTGACTCTTTTTCAAAGACGCTTGTAACGTTTCAGCGTCGGTCTTCAAAGTATTTACACGTAAGTAAGGTTTCGCAGGTACGTTCAGTGCCTGTGCGATATTAACCCAATCATCACCAAGCTCATGCTCAGCGCGCTGCCAAAGCCAATCAGGATAGCTTTGTTGCTCAGCTGGAGAGGCCTCATCAAGGTTTGCTTTTAATGTCTCAACATCTAAACCTGCAAACTCAGACCAATTTGGTAACTCAACGCCATTTAACAGTTGATAGGCCTCAAAATGTAGCCAAGGCCAATTCTCATCTGAGGTATCGACATCAAGTGCCGTATTAAGCTGGCGGTGATAACGGATCAGCTCATAGCAATGCTGCACATAATAAGCTTTGGTTGCTTGATTCCAAAAAGCTTGGTTGGCAAGGCCAGCTTCTATTGCTTTATCAGCGTATTGCTCTGTTTCAAAAACTTGTTTAATACAGCTAATAATTGCTTCAACACATTGGCTATCGTTTAACACTCGCCTAACTCCTAAATTCAATAACGACGCGGATTGTAGCTGATTTTCAGATAAGCGACGAGCACTATCCACTTAAAACATGCTGGGTGCTCATTACATTTGCAACAGTTCATTACAAATTCGAACTTGTTTGCTCTGCAATTAAACCTAAGATAGAACCACACCAAGTTCGAGGAAAGGAATAAAAATGAAACACACGCTTTTATTGATGGCAGCGCTAGGCGCATCCTATTCAGCGATAGCAGCAAAAGACATTCCCATAAAAACCAATCGCAGCCTAATTGAAACAAAGAGCCCGATTATGTTTGCCTATCATGATGAAGACGCAAGTTTAGCTGAGCTGAATCTAGAAAGCATGGAATTCACTAAGCTCGAACTGCCAAAAGATACTTTTGGTTTTGATTACGGCAAGCTTGCGGGATCATCTAAAATCACCGCTTTTGTAATGAATAAAGAAGGCATTTTTTCTGTCGATAAACACGGCACTAGAAAGGTGCTTTCAACAAATGCACTGCTTTCTAAACTAGAATTCGACGAGTTTGAGAAAATCAATTTTATTAGCGACATTAATAATGATGGTCTGAGTGACATTGTTCTCCCTGACTTAACTCACTCAGAGATTTACATTCAAAACCCTGACAGCAGCTTTACTAAGCATACATTCAGCACTGAGCCTAAATTTTCGGGTAATTTTAGCAATGGTAAATTGCGTCTAGACATTGACCTAACCATGGTGCCTAAAGTATTCGACATAAACCAAGACGGGTTTAATGATTTAGTGTTTCATGATAGAGAGAAAATCGATGTACTTTATGCCAATAAAACAGGCTATGAAAACGCGCTTAAGCCTTTAAAACTGCCTGTTGTGACGGGCAAACTTGATGATGTAGAAGCGAATCGCCGTATTGCGAAATTACTCGATATCAACAATGACGGAAAGCTTGACCTTGTCACGCGTTATGCACCGATTGTTGAAGGCATGGACTCACTCGATGTTGAACTCACCTTTCAGGTATTCTACGGACAAAAAAATGGCCAATTTTCAGCAACTCCATTAACTTTGCCTAAGGCCTCTGGCACCAGTCGCTTTGAGTTCGATAATGACTTTAACGGCGATGGTAAAAGTGAATTACAAAAGTTTCATGTCGACTTTGGCCTAGGCACCATTGCTTCTATGGCACTGGGCGGCGGTAGCACTGATGTTGATGTAGAAATCAGTTTTTATGCGCAAAAGCCTGACGGTACCTTTTCTGAAGAACCTGACTCTGAAAAAGAAGTTGAAATGGAAATTGGCATGAGCAGTGATGAAATGGCGTTAACTTACTATGCTGGCGATATCAACGGTGATGGTAAGCAAGATGCTGTATTTAGAACAGGCAGCAAGACTTTGAGTGTTTACTATGGCAACGCCGAAACTGTTTTAAACAAAAAGCGCGGTAAAATCAAACATAAGCTACCTGATGATAGTAACGATATAAAACTTGTAGATATCAACAATGACGGCAAACATGATTTTGTGCTTAGGTTTAGAGATGATGATGGGAATAGCAAGATAATCACGCTACTCAACTAAAGCTGAATTTAAAAGTGGTATTGTAAAAGTAGCTTTGCCACTTTCCCTTCTCGGTGTAAACATAATTTTATATTTTTGCTAAAAACTATAAAAATATTCAAAACACCATTGATAATAAATAAATTATTAGGCAAAGTATCACCGATGTTTATTGTTCCAATCCACTTAATTTAGTGTTCTATTTTTGGCAAAGGGAAATTGTCAGTTACAGGCGTAATACTAACTATTTAGTTTTATCTAAAGACCTACCCACGCTAGTCTCAGTTTAACTTCCCCCATCAATTGAATATTCCGGATTGGTATTAACCACATTCTAAAATTTTAGTACTAAAGAATTTTCAAAAAGGTGAATACTTATGGCTTTTGATTATGGCTCAATAGATCTTGGGCTCAAAAACCCCTTCAAATTAGAAGGCAAAGTGACAGCATTAAGAGGGGTAATTCAAACTCTCACAGGTATGACACTGCTATTTTTTGCAGCTGGCCTTGTAAAGGAAGATCAAATTTCGGGCTGGATTTTAATGCTATTTGGCATTGTTAATTTAGCTATTGGACTCAAAACAGCAGCATCTGGTATTTACTCTACTTTAAGATATTTTGTTGGAAGAAATCACCCGACTTCTCTTGCCTATAATTTTAGCAAATCAGAATCATCTACTGCGCACAGCGAAAAAAATGATGTCGCTTACCGAGCGAAAACTTTGGAAGAAATGTTGGTAGGAAGAAAAAACAGCACTTTTGTCGAACCAAAGGGTTTCATCGCAAGACTGCTCCATAGTCTTTTACCTAAACTACTATTCTTGCCTTATCCCATCAGAAATATGACGCAACGAATCTTCAATGCATGGATTAGTACGATTGTTGCTTTAGTGTCATACGCCCTGATCGCCTTCGTTTCTTTAACTGGTTTTGCTGGTGAAGTTGGTGAATTGGCCTTTCCTATTTACAGCTGTTTTTTAATGCTCTTTATTTTTCTTACTTGGCGCTCGGCTGGAAGACCAATTTCTAGAAAAGCAGAAAGTACGATTGAAACCTTAGGCACCGCGAGTTTTACCAAAATTATTGCCCTATCTATTGTTTTACCTTTAGTCATTGGGCTTGTTATGTCATTTTTAATGAACAAAACTGGGTTCTCGAAGCAAGATATTGAGCAATTTTTAAATCAACTTCCTTCTTTTAATTCAGGTCTGTACTTAATTGGTATTGTTGTATTTGCACTGATTGGCACAGCAATTATTGGCTCTATGATTAGCGCCCGTTTAAATAAGGTTGATCCTGTCACTGAAGTATCAGAATTACGAGAAAACTGGCAAGAATCTGTTCACCCGAATGAAATCTTTATCAATCTTGATAATTTAGTCATGGCTAACAGGCGCTATAGAGAGGTTCCTAACAGAGTTTATAAAGAGCTAGACCCTAAACTGCAAGAGCAAGTTGATGGTAAAGGTGGCTTTAACGGTGAAATGATTCAAGAAGTGCAACCCAAATTTTCACCTATGAACTTAGGTAAAACATTCGAGCTATCTCGCTTGTTTTCTTTATTATTCGGTAATATCTTCTTTATTATCACTCTAATCTTTAGTGTTTTATTAGCTTACCAAGCGATTGATTTAGCAAAATTTGTTAGTAGTCAAAACATAAATAGCTTTGAAACAGCTTTCAATTCTGCAAACTTATCCACCTCTGCCCAGATGTTGATGAACATCGTTCAATTATTTTTAATAGGTGCGATATTTAAAGCCTTCGCTCGCCTTATGACTAATTCAGCTCATGTATTTTTTGCAGAAATGCAATTCGAGTCATTACTTGTATATTTTAAATGTGAAGGCACGTTTACCGAATCTAAGATTTCTACAGGAACAGGTATTCATGATTCAACTCGCTCAGAAAATACGCTAGTAAGAAGCAGTATCACACCTTGGATTATTGTTTCACGTATTGTGAGTTCAACATTCGCAGCGACAGGTTTAAAAAATCTAGAGCACCCAAGGCACATACTCGAGATGCACAAAGATGAATCGCAATTAGATGCTATAAAGCATGATATTGTGAGCTTCTTGAAAGATAGAGAGTCTATTGCTTCTATTACCAGTGAAAGAGATTTAGGAAATGCTTCACAGCTTTATCAGTTAAATCAACAGACGAGAGCAATGAGCGGACAAAGTATCGCACATAAACAAGATGAGGAAGCTGCCGGTTTTTTAAGAGCCGAACAACCTGAAAGTGCAAAGTAACGTCTCTTTAATATATGTTTGTCAGCCACCTTTACGTACAAACACAAAATTCAGGTTGTCAAAGGTTATTAAGAGGAAAACTGATTTTGATAGCCTGTTTCTTGTAATAGTGGCAGGTTATCATTAAGCTTAAAACCTAACTTTCAGTAGGTGCGCGGTAAATATGCACACCAAGCTAAATCGCAATAGTTAAAAGCAGATGTAAATTATTGTCTGCTTTTTTTATGCAATTGACTCTACTATATACTTGTAGAACGAACATTATTTCATTATCTTAAACAATAGAAGAATAATAAATCGGTGATATACGTGCAGTATCTACCTCTCGAACACACGCATTTTCAAGATGTGATCTCACTGGCTAATACCGTGCATGGTGAAAACTACATGGATGAACAAAGCCTAACTAAAATGTATCAACAGGGCATCAAACATGATATTAATGCCAGTTTCGTTGCAATCAATGACCAAAACGAACTAGTCGGCTTTAGATTAAGTTATGCCGCAGATCAATGGGACATAGATAAATGGTGTAGCCCAAAACTCTGGCCTGTTCTTCCTTCACAGATGGCTTATTTCAAATGCATTGCTGTTTCTGAAAAAGCCCAAGGCCAAGGCATAGGCCCTAAGTTACTTCATGCTTCGATCGTTGCTTTAAGGCAACAAGGTGCTTTGGCTGGTGTTGCGCATTTATGGAAACAAAGCCCAGGTAATGGCGCGGTGAAGTACTTCACGAAAGCAGGTGGTGAATTGATCAAACTACACGATAACCGCTGGACGGAGTTATGTGATACGCAAGGTTATGTATGTACGGTCTGTGAAAACAGTTGTCAGTGCCAAGCGGCTGAAATGGCTTTACTTTTTTAAAGTTTAGTTACGAAACATTGCGCGGCTTATAACCGCGCAACTAAAGGCTTTTCCTACCAAGGTATTTGATCACCTTTATAGCTATAAAAGCCACCACTTTGGTCGTCAGTCAAAGATTCAATAACTTGCTTTAACCCCATAGCCGACTCTTCAGCGCTTATCAATGCATTTGGTCCGCCCATTTCTGTTTGAACCCAACCAGGGTGAAGCGCAACCGTTTTAACGCCTTGCTGCAATAAATCATTTGATAAGCTTTTGACTACTGAGTTTAAAGCTGCTTTCGAACTGCGGTAAATGTAGCCACCGCCTTTAGTATTTTCAGTATGGCTTCCAACTCGCGATGATAAAGCTGCGATTATTTTAAGTTCACTATTTAAGACTTGAGATACAAAAGCTTCTGCCAGTTTAGTTGGCGCAATCACATTGGCTTCAAATACCTTTCGCCATGCCGCTGTATCACAATTGCCAAAGCCATAACCTTTAGGTCCATAGAGCCCGGCATTATTCAAAAGCACATCGATTTTTAAATCGGCTAATTTCTCACTCAAATTTGCCATTTGCTGATAATCGGTAATATCTAGTTCATAGACATAGAGGCGTTTGAATTCGTTCTTTAACTGATTAAGCGAAGTAGCAGCATCACTGTTACGACACGTTGCGATTACTTGCCAATCATCAGCTAAAAAGACCTTAGTCAATGCTAGCCCTATGCCACGGTTTGCACCGGTAATAAACACTGTTTTCAATCGAGTTCACCTAATATACCCAAACTTCCTCAAGATGCATGATTCAGAGCGCTGCCTTGTCTGACAGCCTATCAATTCTCGCTGAACCTCGTATCTTGAGGTGGTTTAGTTATATATTCAATACTTTGTGTCATTTTGCCATTTTTACATTTGCCATAACACCCCGGCTTTCTTGGGCAGCTGTTACCTCGAATACAAATAACCCTGAGTTCAGATGCTAACCCCCGCTCGATCCAGTTAATGTTGAGAATACGCGCGACACTAAGCAATTGTTGACGAATGTTATGTGGCACAACCGTTGAGCCGCCATGTTTAATACAAAGTGCTTGTAGGTTCTCAACGACAGCTTGCGCATCAGTGCCTTGCGCATCAATTGCAGGGTTCAAATCAATACCCATACACAAAACATGTTTCGCACCCGCTAAATCTTCGACTAAAACTGACTCGCAACAGTACAAGCGCGTCTTACCATCAACACTCAAAATTGAAAGCTGCGCACTGCTCTCTCGTGACATTTCTCCAAACTTTCTGAATACCGCCCAGTGCTGACAGGGGTCTTCAACCTGACGCATATTGCCCCAAGGCAGAGGAATACCATTGCCCCGATAAACTGCTTTCAATTTACCTGGTTTATACGCATCAAAGTAATGCCAATGTGGGTAGGGTGACACCACAGTCATGCGACGCATGGCCACAGACACCGAGATATCGAGTTGCTTATGTACTGAGATATCGTAACCATAGCTATCTAATAATTGCCTAAATGGCGCTTTAGGACACAGTAAAGCGCCTGCAAAAAAGCTGGCTTCAAAGTCTTGCCATGCTTGCAGTATATCTTGCGCATTAGGTGTAGTATGTAATTCGGTTTCTTTTTGCTCAGCCCCTCCTATCGATAATATACATTTTACTCCGTCTTGATTATGTAAAACTGCATGGCCAATGTGCACCGCTAAGTCATATTTCAATCGGCTTTCTTTGTTCTTTAATTTCTCATTCAAGAACACAATGTTGGGTGATCTTAAAAAAGAGCTGACCAATCGTGACTTGTTAACTTGTTTTACTTCGTTATGCTTCGCTTTTTCATTAAACCACTTAATTTCTAGGCCTTTTTCTTGAGCGATGCGTATTAAATCGTTGGAGGTTAGATATAAGTTTTTATTGCCTACTTCTTCTGCTGCACGCTCTAAGTCAGGAAAATGATTTTGATGGTGTTCTTGGTGAGCACGTATTAATAAATGTGCGAATTGACGGCCGCTTATCCCTGTTTGAGACAGCATTTCTGGAATAGCGATTTGCAAAATATCATTACTAAACAGAAAGTTGGGCTCAAGTGCCATACCTGTGATCCCGCCGCTTCTACCTTTGTCAGGGGTAATGGTATCTTTTTCAGGCTCACTGTCTAAAAACCACTCAACAGGCTTTTGAAAAACTTGGGCGAGATTTTCGAGCATTTCTTGACTCGGTGTACGCTTGCCGCGCTCTATCATAGATAGGTAAGAAACAGAGGGCGCTGAGTAGGCATCAACTCTTACACATCGACTTGATAAATCTTCCAAGGTCAGATGGTTACGCTTTCTTAAGTTACGTATTTTGGTCCCCAAAAAATGAGATTTCCGCATTAATGTTGATGTTTTTTTCACTGCCGTCCCCTGCTTATATTTCATTCACACAGTAAAAATAGCAGGTTTTGTAAAATTTACACTGTGAAATTCTTTTTGTGAAATTATAAAAAATATTCACATACACTGAATTTAACAACTAACAAAAATGATTTTATGAATGAGGTTACGATTATGACAGCACTTACTCGCAGTGAAATTACCGATCAAACATGTCAGAAAATGACACTTGCAAAACAATATCTTGATGAGCATTGTCCGCTTGATCAAGGTTCACACACTCAAGTGACACATTACTTGGTTTACTACAATCACTTAATGGCGTTTTTCGCAGACGGCAGTCACTGCGGTTTAGAGCAACCAAAACAATTTGTTGCCCTATGCGGACACCGTGATGACCCAACGGCTATTTTGCTCAAGAAAAAAGATGACTTACATATTGAATTGACCTTCAATCGCCGTGGCGATACAGGCCAAATTGATATGGCACACATCGATGATATTCAAATGGAAACACAACTAAGTGCTGTTGATAGCAACAATGAATCCACTCAACTAAAACGCCTTTGGATCAGCTTTTTAACCGGCATTGAATATTCAATAGTTCGTGAAGGTCAATCTAAAGCCTATACCGCTAAAGATGGCAGCGAGTATGTGTTGTAAAATCTATTAATATCAATGAATGATTTGTTTTTGAAATCACATACAATGGCATAGAAATCTGAGAGCACCGTTAAAAAATAGCGGTCGGTGCTCAATTTATCTAATGCCATAGCACGTGTATTTTAAGATCTCGCATAATTAAAAAAACGAATCTTAGAAAAGACTAAGTTACTTATGAAAAACCTCTCTACTGAAACCGTATTTAGCCTTCAACCCTTCCAACGCAGCCAAAAAGCTCTCTTGCTCAAACAAAGATTCAATTATGTTAAATTGACTCTCTAGTTTAATTGGACTTAACAATGCACGATAATACTGCTCATGAGGCACTTTGGAGAAGTAAACTAAATCTCGCCATTGAGGGTATAGATTAAAATAATAATTTAATGTCGCTCTGCTGATCACTGCAACGTCAAGGCGTTTCTTAATTAACATTTCTAATAGTTGTAATTCAGAACTCGTCGGCGTCAACTTCGCTTTTCTTTTTTTTAGAACTGGTGCAACTCTAAAATAATGATAACCACGAACTCCCCCAATATTCATGTTATACAAAGACACTTCACCCAAATAATTAAAGGGCTTAGTTACTGGTGAAATGAACTCATCTCTATCATTGAGGAGTGGTTTAGTCCAAAGAAATTTAATTTTGTCTTTATCTTTGAACCACACAGGGTGAACTCCTAAGATCATGCCATCTAAGGTATCATTCGCAATCTCTCTATTTAGCCTTTTACGAGGTACAAATTGAGGAATGAACTGATACTTATCTTGAAAGCTATTAAAAAGCTCAATGAGTTCAAAGTAGAGACCGGTTTCTAATTCTAGTTGTTCTATATAAGGAGGTTTTAAGTGGTAAACGTAAACATAAACTTTTTCAGAATTATCAATTCTTTTACTCTCTTCCATAGCCATCGAGGGTAAAGGGCTGATAAACAATAAAAGCAGAGCAGCAAAGAAAATTGGCACGTTAATTCATTAATTTATTGAGCATTTATTAAGATATAGACGATTTTGACGTTTCTACCAATACTATTTTACTCTCATTTATTTATAGAAACGTTTTAAAACCAACGTTAGTTGAATCTAATGAACTAGACTAATAACTGTATAGCGCATTATCTTAAAACATGTACCTTAAGCTGATTAGATATTACTAAGAGTTTTTTTGTTCCAAAGTTTCGCCTCTTCAAGACGAGCTTTAATGAACCCATCTTTAATTGCCATATACTTTTTCATATCGTTGTTACAAGCTTCAGCAGCTAATAATTTTAGTTCTGCATAATTAAAAGCGGCTTGTTTATGTGTTTTTAAATAATCCCTGAACAAACGGTGGTCTTCTGCATGTGGGTGGTTTTCTTCAAAAATATGTAAATGATGGCTACGTTGAACCCCTCCTTTTTGAAAATAGCGCCTACCAGCAATGCCATTTTCACCTTTGGAAACAAACCCCAATTCTTCAAACTTAGTGATGAGGCTATCAATATGACTTAAAGACTTTACTTCAACAAGTATATCAATAATAGGCTTAGCGCATAATCCAGGAATTGACGTGCTGCCAATATGTTCGATAGAAGTCGCTTGCTCGCCTAACAATGAAACTAAACTTCGTTTAGTTTCAAAAAACATCTCAGGCCATTTCGGGTTATATGCAAGCACTTTAATAACTCTTTTCAATTGATTGCGCCTTAGTTTAAAAATGTGACACAATTTCGACCACTTTCTTTCGCTTTATATAATGCTTTATCGACTCGAGAAAAAACATCATCGAAACTGGTATCTTTGCTACTAAATTCAGTTAAACCAATACTCACCGTAAGCTGAATTTTTTGAATACCACAAAAGAGCGAAGACTCAACCTCTCTTCTCACTCGTTCAGCAACACGATTGGCAGAAGTAATGTCTGTACAAGGTAATAAGATTGCGAACTCTTCTCCGCCAATACGAGCAAAAATATCTTCTTTTCGTAATAGGCACGCAACAATTGCAGTCAGGTTTTGGAGTACTTCATCGCCCACAGGGTGACCATATCTGTCATTTATTTTTTTGAAATAATCCACATCAAAAGTCAAAAGGCCAACCTCCATGTTTTGACGCTTAAAAATGCTATAAGCTTTCTCAGCCTCTTTTAGAAAATAGCGGCGATTATAAATTCCAGTTAAATCATCAGTATTAGCGAGACGTTTAAACTCTTCTTTTAGCTTATAAATTTCTGTTACATCAGTTGAAAAGCCGATGAGAGAACGTTTACCAGCCATAGTTACAGGCACTTTAACGCTTAAATAATGATATTTTTGCTCGTTATCGATCACGGTTTCTTCAACACGCAATACTTGCTGATCCAATATCACTTTTGAATCACTAAGATGAAAATGCTCCGCGGTTTCTTCAGATAAAATATCTTGCTCTTTTTGACCAATTATTTCCTTTGAATCTAAACCGAATAAATCTGCAACTTTAGAGTTTACATAAAGAAAACGACGATCCTCATCTTTCATATAAACATGGGCTTCAACATTATCAAGAATAATACTCAAAAGTTGCTTTTGCTCTTCAACTTGTTCTCGAAGCCGTTTTTCTTCAGTAACGTCATGTGCAATACCCGCAAGGCCTATGATCTGGTTCTCGTTGTCAAAAAGCGGTGATTTGATAATACGATAAACTCTTTGTTCAGAAGTGTTTCGGACAAAATTAGATTCTTCTGAAACAACTTGTTGTTGACCAGATAAAACTTTTATATCGTTTTCAACCATTTGTTGAGACATTGAAAGATCGAAAAATTCACTATCACCTTTGCCTATGATGTCACTTTTTGAACAGCCAAATAAAACTTCGACTTTATCATTTGCATATGTATATTTCCCTTGCATGTCTTTTGCGAAAATATAAGCGCCTAAGTTGTCACATATTTTAGACATTAAGGACACTGGCTCATTTGAGATCTTATTTTTTATATTTTCCAAAAAAATATCCCTTCTCAGTTTTAATATTTTTTGAATGTTTATCCGTGAGGAACAATAATAACTTAGCACAACTAAAGTAAATGAAAACTGATTTGCGAGTAATCACTTCACTTTTAGATACTAAAAATTCTATAGCTTAAATTATTGTCTCCCCATGTAAACTTAAGTGTTAATTGTTCACTTTTACTAAAAAATTTATTTGAATTAGATAATACGGTAGATAAAAACTGACCGCTAAAGTTAATTAAGTTTTTTAAAATTTAACTTCAGGAACCTTCATATAAGCGCTCTTGATAAGAGCCATAATCCTGATTTTCAAAATTCTATCTTGAAAACCCTAATACTGATAAGACCTAGATCAATACATAAATAGAACCAAAAAAATCAGGCTTCAAGAGCAAAAATCAATCAAACGAATCGTACAATAATTATTTGGTAAAGCACTTTACTGTTACTAAATTGATAACAGTTAACAAACAAAGTTGTTTAGAAAGATAAAATTTGAAAATAAAAATCACCTAACAAACGATATGTTAAAATTTGTAAACAATTCAAAATATTGTTTTTATTACATAAAATGTAAAAATACATCAAAATAAATACATTTAATTTACATTTATTGTTGATAATGATACATCAGTGCGTATAAATTGTTCTCTTTTACACAGGAGGCGACAATATGAAACGTACTTTACTAATCTCACTCTGCGCAGTTGTCATCTGCTCAATTTATTTTTTTAGCAATCAGAAAGATGATAATCAAACAACTTCTTTAATCTCGGGTAAAAAAACTGATGAAGTCGAGGTTAATATCATTTCTACACCTTTTGTAAAAGAAACAGCCATTGTCGCCGACAAACCATCAGTTAAATCAGATATTGAACCTTCATTTTACGCTATTAATAAGTTGTCAGAAAAAGCGCAATCCGTTCTTTCTGAAGCAGGTGTTTTACCCTCAGATCTTAATAACGAAGCTTACATAGAATTTGATTTGCCTTCACTTCAAGAGCTAGAAGCGGGTGACAATTTTGAGCTGATGATCCCGCAATCAGCAGAAACATTCATAGCTGAAGTAACTTTCATTGATGTCGCAAGTAACGGAGATAAAAGTATCTTTGGGAATGTAACCGGTGCTGATGGGCGTTTTCATACCACCGTATTAACTGTTGGCAAAGATGCTGTTTACGGCCAGCTCACTGCGCCAAGTGGAAATTATGTGTTTGAATCAAAAGACCAATATGGATGGATTGCTGCAAAACGGGACTTGTATAGAAAACACGTTGAGTTCGAGCACTCTGAGTCAGAACATCACTCAGATGCACAACACACAGAGCAAGAAAAAACTGACATATTTGCTCCTAAATTTAACAACACTAACAAGTAAGGAAAACAGATGAAGACATCACTTAAAACACTAGTCGCTGCATCAGCAATTGCGTTCTCTGGTTTCGCTTCGGCGGTTACCATTGATATAGGTATTCTATATACAGATCAAGCAGCTGCTAAAACAGCAAATATTAATACTAAAATCAATCAACTGATCGCCTTTTCGAATCAGGTTTATCAACAAAACGGCGTAGACATTCAGCTTCGTTTAGCTGGTAGCCAAAACCTAGGAAACTACGCCATCACACCTGAATCTAGCTGGTTAAATGCTGTTACAAACAGCACTTATGTCGCAGATTTGCGCAACACTTGGCGCGCAGATATGGTCGCAGTACTTGGTACAGGTGAAAGTGCGGGTAATGGCTTAATCTCATGTGGATTAGCTTGGGTAGGTCAAGGCACTAACGGCAACCTTTACAGCTCAATGAGCGATCGTATGTTCAGTATCACTGCTATAGATTGTGGCGCAACGACATTTGTTCATGAGCTAGGCCACAATCAAGGGCTTGCTCACTCACGCAAACAAGGTGATACATCTGGTGGTGTATACGTAGACGGCATGGGTCATGGTGTACAAAATAACTTTGCAAGTATTATGGCTTACCCGCACGTTTTTGGCTCAGCAACTCAGTACGATTACTTTGCTAACCCAAATTGGTCTGTAGGTGGAGTGCCTTATGGCGTTGTAGGTCAAGCATATGGTTGGAAGACTGTAAACGATACAAAATACAGCATTGCAAACTTTAAATAATTAGCAAATAAGCGCTGTGTAATATTTAATGAGGTGCGCTCTGTACCTCATTTTTAATTTATAGATGTTAAATTTTTCTTATATAAACATCATCTTTTATTTCTATTCTAAGAATAAAACCTTTTTCCTAAAGTACCCAAAAAGTTTGTCGATAACTTGGCAATGCAATATTCGCTTGATATGCTGAAAGTGTACATGCAAGCATCTGTTTTAAAAGAATTAATCAGCTTTTAGCAATAATAATTTCACTACAAATAATAAATTGAGTGTTCACATGTCTTTATCGCAATTTTCAGATCAACTCATACATGAGCAATTTTCATCTGACCAATATCAACTCTTACATAAAATTGGAGAAGGTGGATTTGGTAAAGTTTTTAAAGCAATACAAGTCAATACTGGGCAGCATGTTGCCATTAAGTTTTTAGCGATAGAACCACATTGTGAAGAGCAACAAAAACAGCGGTATATAGAGCGGTTTAAAAGAGAAACGGCATTAAGTAGTCAGCTACAACACCCAAATATTGTCCGATTACTCGACAAGGGTCAGATTAATGATGATTTGTTATATGGGGTGTTTGAGTACATTGAAGGCCAATCTCTCAGAGAGCATCTTATTCAAGAAGGTGCACTAAACGCCGTTGACGCCAAAGAAGTCATGCTTCAGGTACTTGACGCCCTAGTTCACGCTCATCAAAATGGTATAGTTCATAGGGATATTAAACCTGCCAATATCATGCTCACAAAAACGGGGGCAAAGACACACGCTAAAATTCTCGATTTTGGTATTGGCACGCTCACTCAAGATAGCCGCCAAGCCGATTTTAATACGCTAACACTCACCCAAGAAACATTAGGCACACCATCTTATAGTGCCCCAGAACAATTACGTGGTGAACCTGCAACAGAGAAAACTGACCTTTACGTTTGGGGTTTAGTTTTCTTAGAGTGTTTAACTGGCCTACCTGCAATAACCGGGTCAAGCATTGCTGCTGTTTACCACAAGCAATTAAGTGATATGCAAGTATCAATACCAAGTAGTTTACTGGGTCACCCCATCGCAGCTTTATTACGACGTGTGTTAATTAAAAACGCCACTGACAGAGTAATTACTGGTGATGCGCTTTATCAAGAAGTAGCCCTAGTTAACATGTCTAATCTGGTTGGCGTATTAGCAGATCTGCGAGTACAACAGCAAGCAGATGATGACACAATGATCATGCGTGATGATGGTCCTGCTGGTGCGTCAATGCAAAATTTTACAGCCCATATTGAGCGCAAACAGATCACAGTTTTAGCCATGCGACTTAGCAGCAAAGTGCTAACAGACAAAGAGCTTGATTTAGATATTGTCGATACTTTATTTAGATCTCAGCGGAATCACTGTATAGATATTGCGACGCGCTATGGTGCCACCCATGTTGGTAACTTAGCAGATTCAGTGCTGTTTTATTTTGGTTATCCAATTGCATCTGATAACGACACGCGCCTTTGTGCTCGCACAATTTTAGATGCTATCAGTGACATCGCTAAGCGTAACGCACTTACTCAAGAAGCACATGGTGTGCAAATTAATGTGCATGCAGGTATTCATGCGGGTGTGTTCACAACCTATGCGACCGCTATGCCAGAAGGCCATATTGCGAATACTGCGATGGCGCTAGCAAGAGAAGCTGGTGAAAGACAAATTTTATGTAGTGAAGAGTCAAGGGCCATTCTTGAACCCTATTCAGAGTTTGAATATTTTGGTGAAAAATTACTAAGCAGTAACCTTAGTAAAAAACGTATATTCAGCTTAAAAGGTGAACGCCGAGTAGAAGCCTTTGGCTTTATGCGTGGCACAAGAAATAGCCATGAGCTCGTAGGAAGAAGCAACGAACTCGAACAGTCTCTGTCGATTTTTAATCATGAGAGTACAGAAAGCCGCTTTACCCATATTCATGGTGAAGCCGGTATTGGTAAATCTCGTTTATTACAAGAAATCAGAAGCAGTGCGTCTAAGTACCAACACCTTGTAGCTCAGTGTTTGCCCGAGCATCAAAATAATGCACTGTACCCTATTTTAACTCTAGTTCGTTACTTATATAACACGAGCAATTTAACCACATCAAATGCAATAGAGACCTTTACAGCCATTATAACAGCGCATGACAAAACATTAGATTGCGAGCAAGTATTACCGATCTTACTGATCTGGTTAAACATTGAATTAAGTGATGAGTTAACAGCTTCAACATTGGCACCAGATGCGCAAAAAGCTTATTTATTTAAAGCTCTTACTGCATTATTAATGAGTCAGAGCTTCACTATCAACGCTAACAAATTGTACATTGTCGAAGATATTCACTGGGCAGACATAACAACCATTGAATTTATTCAGCACTTCGCGAAGCAACTCCATAATGGCGACGTACTTATAAGTACTTCACGTCAAAAGGTGCCTACCCAATTACAAGATCTCACTTTGCTAGAAGTTGGTTTGAAGAAATTAACTCAGCAAGCAACTGAAGACTTCATCGTAAAACTATTTGATGATCAAGCCGTATCACAAAACGTCCTTGATGTGCTTGTAAACCGTACTGATGGTATTCCGCTGTTTATCGAAGAACTCATTGATATGCTTAAGCAAAAAAAATTGGTAAGTGTAATCAACGATGCAATTAACTTCACCAGTCCTGACAAACTAGACCAAGTCCCTACCAGCCTGCGTGAGTCACTTCAGCAAAAGTTAGACAGTTTAATTCATGCTAAAGAAACCGCTCAACTGGCTGCCACCATTGGTCGTGAGTTTGAATATGAACTGCTAGTTGCCGCTTCATCATTAAGTGAAAACCAAATTCAAAATGACTTAAATGAACTGGTAGCAAAAGACTTAATTGTTCATCAACGCAGTGTGGACCATGATAGTTATATCTTTAAGCACGCTTTAGTGAGGGATGCTGCATATGAAAGTACAAATACGGCAAGCAAAGAAAAGAACCATAATAAGATAGCAAGCATACTAGTAACAAAACCAAAATTAGAAGCTTTGCTAATTGCATATCATTACAAACATGCACAAAAATTCTTATTAAGTAGCACATACGGATTTAAAGCTGCAGAGCATACTTACGAAGGCTCTTTGTATAAAGAAGCCTTCAACATAACAAATGAATACTTTCAAATCGCCAAAAAGATAAATGATGAGACTGAATCAATAAAGTGGCAACTTAGATTAAATAGCTACAATATAAGTTCTCTGATGCTGGGATTTGGTTACGGTGATGTTCGAATTTTTGAAAAAGCAAAACAAAATGAGGTATTACTTAGGCAATCCAACGAGTCTATAGATTTATCAACTGAGGAATATCAAAGATTGCACCACCAACTGATTTGGTCTCAAATCAGTTACCACAACAACAAGAACGAAAGATATAAAGCAATTACGCTGGCAGAAGAAGCTTTGACAGACAACACTCACAAAGCGACCTACTTACATCGTCTACTAACTCAATCAATGCTTGCAAATAATTATGTATTTGATGCCCAATTAGAAAAAGCTGAACAATCTTTATCCGAGTGTTTTGCTCTTTTAGATGAACTGAACCATGAAGAAATTAGAAATGGTTTAAAAACTTACGGCTTACTTCCAAACTGCCTACCTTATTATTTTAATGGCATTTTCCAAGCTGTTACAGGCCAGTCAACCCAATCAATAAAAAGCGTAGAAAAAGCACTTCAAATCGCCCAAAAGTTTAATCACTTACCTAGTTATCTGATGGGATTAAATTATTCTGCAATTATTTCTTACATTATCAACGATACAACTCTTGCAAAAAAAACAATAGAACGGGCACGACAAGAATTTAAGACTGATTCACATCTCTATTTAGTCTTTATTCCTACAGATGCACTCAATGCATGTTTAAACCAAGATACTGATATGCTGAAGGGTATTTGTGAAAAAATTGAAAAAACTGGACAAGTGCACTCACTATCTTTCTATAAAGCTATGTACATAGATACTTTAATTGAATCTAAACAGATTGATCGTGCATTAAATCAACTTAGTGAGTTAACTTCCTGGTGTGAGACTCAAAACGAAAAAATAATGCTAAACAAATTAAAGGAATTAAAAAATGGAATCTGTTAGTGACGCGTTACATCACGAATTCAATGAAAATGGCTATGTAGTTGTCGATAACTTATTTGACGAAAACACATATCAAAAACTAGCATCAGCTGCGTACTTATTAACCATTGATAAAATGAACTTGATTGAAAAAGATATAAAAAATGATTTGAGTGATATCTTTGAATTCATTTGTAATAAACCAAATTACCCAATTGCAAATACAAACAATCGTTATTTATCAAGAAGTCACCTTGACTGTCGAGCTGATAAACTCATCGACACCATCGCTACCAACTTGATTGCAGCTGACATTCCAGAAAGGCTTTTAGGTCATAAAGCCAAAAGAGCCGACTTTAAAGGTTACATTTCTCTCATTCCTGAAGATACAGTGAGAGGGATTAACAATCTTCATCAAGATTATCCCTTAGATCATGATGTTAATGATTTAGTTATGTGTTGGTGCCCAATCACTCCCGTCGATAAAGCAAATTTCAGAATCATACCTGGTACACACAAGCTAGGCGCTTTGCCACAAGAGGTGTTTGGTCAATTTAAACAATTACCGCCAAACATCACAGAACAGCTCAAAGACAGAATTAAAACCGTTGAAGTAAAACTAGGACAAGCCATCATCTTCAATACAAAAACGGTACATTCATTAGAAAAAAACTTTACTAGTAAGACAAACTGGTCTTTTTTCGTGAGTTTCGAAAAAGACTTTAATTAAACAAGGAAATTATAATGTCAAAAGAAACATTACTATCACCAACTTTGCATTTTTTAAATGAAATTATGAATAATCCTGAAAGCTGTAAAGCGTTTTCAGACGACCCTGAAAAATTTTTCAAAAAATTTGAAAAAAAGTATGAATTGAAGCAGGAAGTGAAAGATTGCCTATACCATCCTATGCAAGGGCTTGAAGAAATACTAAAGATTGTTAAAGGTGAATTGACAACAACAACGACAAATTACCAGCCTATTATTATTCTTCCACCTCCAAGTGAAGGTAAAAAATCTAAATCGAAGTCGAAATCTTAAACTATATATTTAAGAGTTAACTCGAATATAAAATGAGTGACACTTTGGTGCTTACTCATTTTATATTCAATTTCTGAAAACACTTGAATGTTAACTTTACGTTAATTCATTTTTTATCCATAATTGCTCCGTAGAATAAATTATTGGAAAACTTCATACTAGGGAATCAATTATGCGTCGTTTTACGACTTCTTTAATTGCTGGCGCCATGCTTACTGTACTTTCAGGTTGTGAGCTGGGTAGCAATGACACACCAAGCAATATTGCTGTTACAAATATCTCAACTGGCCCACTAGATACATTAGAGCCGAACCAAACTGTAAAAACTTACTATGATGTTGAAATTGCAGGTTTCAATAGCGTAGACGTCGATGTGCATTTTTACTTAATTCATGCCGCAGAGCTCGATGAAGAAACCGGTGATGAAGTAGAAATCGACGAAGTTCATAAAGTTGGCGCATTAGAACTTTCTCAAGTGTCTGAAGGTAGCCACAGTTTCGAGACTGAAATTACTATTCCTAACGACCTGATTGGCGGTCATTACCACATTATCGCGCAAATTGACCCGCACGATGATCATGCTGAAGACATTGAAGATGATAACCATCCTTCTGTGGATCACGAACCATTTGCAGATGGTGAATTTCCTTTCGCTGACGTACATGTTCGTGTCTTAGAAACGCATGACTATAAATTACTGAGTGCCGAGTTTGGTCAAGAAGCGTTAATCTTAGATGCACCAACAACTGACAATGGCACAAGCCATCACCACTCTGATCTAGTAGGTTTTATTGTCGCTGATTATGAAGGCGCTGAACTTGGTTCTACTAGTATCAAAGCCGAAGTTATGGTTAACGGCAACTGGGAAGCAACCCATTTCTGGAATGCTCAAAACCAGGGGTATGAAGATGTGATCTTACATAACTTCACTGCTGGTTTACATGACGAGCATATAGGCTTTGACATTGCACTAGAAGATGACTTGCTACAACGTATTCATGACGAGCACGATGCAACGCAAGAACAAAACTTGCAAGTTCGCTTCATCTTAACTGATCTTGCTGAAAATGCTGAAACGATCACTGATAACAACGTGATTGAGACGCAAATCCCGCTTTATTTCTACACAGGTGAAGAAGCTGATTCATCTGAAGGGTTTGCTAAGCGCAGTCCACAATATGCCGTTGGTTT
The DNA here is from genome assembly GCF_001444405.1 of Pseudoalteromonas phenolica. Classification (NCBI taxonomy): domain Bacteria; kingdom Pseudomonadati; phylum Pseudomonadota; class Gammaproteobacteria; order Alteromonadales; family Pseudoalteromonadaceae; genus Pseudoalteromonas; species Pseudoalteromonas phenolica. Next base: position 637,982 of record NZ_CP013188.1, on the reverse strand, counting down.
AGCGAACATTAAGCTTGAAAAATCGTTCGATAAGTCTTACGGCGATAAGTCAAAATTCAGTGTCGGTGTTGATTTAAATGGCCAATTATTCATTGTACCTACTGGAGATATTGGTGGCCGTGTAACTGGTGAAGGCATCGTTGAAGCCTACTTCTTCAATGCTAAGAACACGCTATTTAGCATTTCTTATGATGGTAGCGCTTATGTAAGCGGTAATAACACAGGCTATGCGTCAGAAATGATCATTTTCAATAATGTTGTTTTTGAAGATGAAAAATACGTCGCTAAATATGAAAAAGCGTGGGAAAAGAAATGGGAAGAAGAGAAAGTACTTGCGCAAGCACGCTTTACTATCGGTCCCGTTCCTATGAGTGTTGAAGCTGGCGTAAACGGAAGTTTAGGTTTTGAACTAACTGTAGGCTACAACGCTGAATTATACGCCGAAGGTGACTTATTCCACGTTGACTTCGGTGCATTTGGCCGTGGTGGTGTTAACTTAGGTCTAGTATCTGCTGGTGTACAAGCTGTTCTAACGCTAATCGACAATACCTTCTCATTAGAGTCTAATGCAGGTTTTGCACTGGTCAGCACAGGTAATAACAAGCCACATATTTATTATGGTATTGAGCTGAAAAATGACCTTGATGTGATCTCAGGTAAGTTTGGCCTATATGCTGAAACGGTTGGTGTTAAGTGGTGTAAGAAATGGGGTATCCCATACCCGTGCGGTAAAAAGACCACTAAATATGACCTTTGGTTATATCAAACAAACAGTGTTTACAATAAGTCTTGGACACTTTACTCGAAAGAGGACGAAATCGAACTATGATCCTATCATGTCGATTAAATTTGCTTGCTGCGCCCTTGGTGGCGCTAGCAAGCTTTCAAAGCCAGGCAAGCGCTTTTTGCCAACCTCAATTTGACTTCAACATAAAGTCTTTCACCAGTTTTAATTACACCAAGCTTAACAGCCCAGCTCAGCAAACTGATATTGAGATCCAAGGTAAGTTGTCTGTTATTTCAGTCAAAAAAGAAGATGAAAAAAATTGGTGGGCGATTAAGGCTGATAAAGTCAAAACGGTGCAAGGGCAGCTATCGATGCCTTTACCAAATTACGAACGGCCTTTTGCATTTAAACTCAATGAACAGGGCCTTATCACCGAATTTTATTTCGCTGATACTTTAGATACCCAGTCTCAAGATCAACTTAAAGGTCTTGCTTATTACTTACAGTATCAAAAGAACTTATCTAAAATTACCAATGAAACCGATACGCTCGGTGAGTACCGTGTTAATTATCAGCAAAAAGAAAATGCCTTAAGCTTTGTCAAAGTGAATTATGAGCACAAAAATAAGCAGGCATTAAATGCTTTTTCTCATATTGAGGTGGAAAAGTCAGATCAACAAATCACGCCCTCAGAGTGTTTTTTAGATTCCCGTGATGGCATAGAAAAGTTGAACTTAGTGGGTGCAGATCTCACTTTTACATCTGAGCAAAGCTTCAGCGTTAAAAAGCTCAAGCAACCTTTTGAAACAGCCCTTTTCTCAATGTCTGATGATTTATCACTTTGGCAAAGTACTCACGTTGAGTTAACTCAAGCCGAAAAAGACAAGTTAAAGAAAGAATTACTCGCTTTTGTTACTGAGCAAGATATTACTCAGATTGATGCACATACTCTGGCCTTGTTACTGAAAAAATACGATGCCGTTATTGGTGAGTTAAGAGGCGTTATCTTAACTAATCAGATTTCAGATAATGCCCAAATGCGCTTATTTAATGCACTTGGACAACTCGATACCCCGTCAAGCCAAGTGTTATTAAGTGGTTTATTGGTAGGCACTGAAAAGCAGCCGCAAACTCAATTTAGAGCCCTGCGCGCGCTTACACAAGGACACCAACCTCTTTCTCAACAAGCAACCGACACGCTTTTAAGTCTCTTGAATGATGGCTTTTTAAGTGTTGATCAAGAAGTGAGTTCAAGCTTCTACATGACACTGGGCATTCTACTAAATAATCGAATTGGCTCAACGACAGCACAGCAACTTAGCCAAGCGATTGTTGAACACATCACGCTCAGTGAAAGTGAAGGTAAAACGGCCGACTTAATCACGGCGCTTGGTAATAGTCGCGATGAACAACACGTTGAACTGATTGAAGACTACTTAACTGATAGCAGCCCACGAGTCGAAAAAGCATCTATCAGAGCGCTAGGTATGATGCAAAGCGATTCGGCTTATCAAAACCTTGAAAAGCATTTTAATACTCACTCTGGTAGAAACACCAAAGCCTTACTTTCAGCACTTGGTAATTATGATATGAAGCCAAAAACCAGTGACTCGGTGCTTAATCTAGCGGTAAACGACAATGACGACGCAGTTCGTTATGCGGCGATTAATGCATTAGCCAAACAGCCTAATAACGAAGGTATTAAACAAACACTTAGACAGGCACTTCGCTCAGAAAAGTCTAAACGTAACTTTAAGGCCATTGTTAAGTTACTGCATAAGAAAGATTAAAAAAGGCGCTAAGGCGCCTTTTTTATCTAAGTCTTAAACTTTACTAAATAGTCTCATGATGTAGTGTTTGATGGCGACTGCTACTCTTATGGCCGACACTTTCAATCAGCAATAAACGTGACATAATCAGAAAATAGGAGGTTTCCCTCCTATTTAAAATCATTATAACTACATCACAAACTCAGTTTTTAACTAGTTTTGAGACTGGAAGTCAGGGTGCCCAGATCTATTAAGCATAAAGCTGTAAAGGTCAACATAACGCCTAATGTTTTGCTGAGTGCTTGATCCAGCGCCATGACCTATTTTATCGTCAGCTCTAATCAATAGCATTCCTGAATGCTCTGATGATAGATACTTTGCAGCAAATTTTGCTGTATGCCAATAATCAACCCTTTTGTCATTAAGACCTACATCAAGGTAGATATCTGACAAAGCACTCACATCATCAAGCATTTCATAAGCGTCCATTGCGAGTATCGTTTTAAAACCCTCTTCATTTCTAGGGTCACCTAATTCACCAATTTGGTTTGCACCATTCTTAGACTGTAAAATTCTTGTCGGGTTAAGAATTGCAACTGATAGCGCTGCATGGCCGAACAGATCAGGTCGCTTTAAAACTGCGGGAGCAACTAAAACCCCTCCCATACTTACGCCATATGCGCCTAATAACTTTGGTTCCGTTCTACCTGTTTTCACCAAATGCTCAGCACAAGCGATGAAATCAGCATGGCCATTTGGTTTATTCTTGCCTCTTCCCATCTCATGCCAAGTCCGGCCTTTTTCACCTCCTCCTCTGACATGACAATTTACCCAAATACCACCCTCTTCATTGAATGGGAACATCCTTGGACGATAATTAGGCTTAATGGGGGTACCGTAACCACCATAGGCAAATAAAATTGTTGGAGATGGGTCTTTTAAGTCCGAAGATTTGCCAAATATTGTTATCGGAACTAAAGTACCATCCGCACTCTTGGCATGCTCTCTCAAAACTTTAAAGCCAGCGGGAAGCTCATGTGTAGCGCTATTCAAGCCTAGAGAAGTTATATTACCAGAGTTGTATTTGAAGTATTCTCGAGAATGCATTGGATTCTCAACAGAAAATATAATTGCGTCTGAAGCGTTGTCACTTGAAAGAGATGTAACTACGCCATCAAATGGAAGAGAAATATCAGTGATCTTTTTGCTGAGATCAATGAAGCTTACGCTATCAAAGCCATCTTTCATGCTGACAACAAACAAACCACCATTTACTGCAGTAATTGAAGTGATGACTTCATCACCTTCCTCTAAAACTGGCGTAGCATCATTGAGGTTTTGTGACTTATTTAAATCAAGTTTCAATACCTCGCCATCAGGTGCCGTTTTCTTAGATAGAACATACAAGTCATTACCAATTAGCGCACTGCTCGTTATTCTATCTTTATAGTCAGCTACAATCTTCCATTCTGACTTACCTTGCTCTTTAATTAACACTCTTTGATCAGGTCTAGCTCCAGTGCCCCAACCTAATACCCAACGGCTATTTTTAGGGTAAATTACAACAGGAAATTCAGCAGAATTAAAATTAGCCCCGTTGTCTATTCCAAACCCTAGTTCCAGATTACGCTCATCGCTTCCTAATTTAACATTCTCAACAACCATGCCTTGAATGGGATCGTTGTCTATTGCATATGTCATTTTAGTGATAGAAAATTCTGTGTCGCTTTTCCAACTAGCAACAAACTCACCCCATACAGGAGATACTTCTGTGTCTAAGATTCGCAAAGAATCTGTGTCAATAATTCTTACTGTACCAACTTCAGAACCGTCTGGAGAAATGTGAAAAGCAATATATTTACCGCTTGGAGAAACAGAATAACTATGTATTGCTGCCGAACTGCCATCATTATTGTTGTACTTAGCAGGATCGACAATTAAGCGCTCTTCTCCTTTTATGCGAACATATAATTTTGCTACGGAGTCACTAGGCATCTTATGCAAATAAAAAAGTTTATCGCCTGACAACTTGGCTTGAGAGAAACTAGATTGTGCGCTAAATAGCTTTGCAGTCGCCTCTTCCAAACGGTGTCTACCGACTTGAGACCCAAGCAGTTCATCTGTTTGTTTAGCTGAACTTAACATCCAAGCTTTCAGTCCATCTTCTTCTTTTTCCATCCAACGATATGGATCATTTATTTCATAACCAAAAACGGTTTCTTTTATTGGTATTTTTTTAGGTGGCTTATTAATTGAAGCGTCGCTTGATGCGTCATGATTGGAGCAAGCAGCCAAAACGGCTATAGAAATTATAATAAATAGGTATTTCAAAACATATCCTTTGAGAGTTTTATAAGTAAAAATTAAATCCCAAGCGAGGATACTTAATAACATTTTCACCGTCAAACATTAATGCTTATAAATCATAAGGTTGAACTTTAATCTTCCTTGAGAATTAATCTCCAGCCTTTCAGTTGAATATAGAGTACAACCTAATACCTACAAAGTGCCTAGAAACCATAAATTAAGTGGGTGAATGATAAATCAAAACTCTGTTCAAATGGCCTGAAAACATAAACCCTTATGATCGCTCTATAAATTATATGTGAAGCTGCCAAACCAAAATAAGCTGTACATTTAACTTGCCTCTATACAACCAATACCGACATTTATTTTCTTCATGTACTGTGCAAGCATCTGAGACTCATGGTCTTTTGAATATAAACCATCAAAAACACCTTGTTGGTCGTTAACACTTCGATGCTGCCCTAGCTTTAACTTACCTTCAATGCTTAAAATTTCTATTTCAACACCAATGATAGCTCTAGACAAACGCGCATTAAATTCATGATTATAAATATCAACTTGATTGAATAAGTCCGCTTCGTATTTTTCAACTGTTTGAGTCACTACAGACATCGTCTCTTGCCCATCGAGAAGTTTTACTCTTCCTTTAACGTGTACCGCAGCATAGTTCCATGTCGGTACGGCAGGCCCTTTTTCATACCAACTGGGTGAAATATATGCATGAGGCCCTGAAAAGATAATCAGCACTTCTTTTGCATCTAAGATTTTGTGGTGTGGATTTGCTTTGGCTAAATGTGTGAGAAGTGTGTTGCTATCTTCATTGAAAATAAATGGTAGGTGTGAGCCAACTAGATCATCTGAGACTAAGCAACCAAAGCCAAAGTCATGGATAAATTGGACGGCAACAGCGTCGGACATTTTTTGATTTTTTGGTATGTGCATAGTGTTACTCCTATTTATTTAGAAGTAACACTAATCAAGTTTGGTCTATAAATATTCAACCAAAAACGAATTGAGTACTAGACCAGAGAAATCAAAAGTCGTTTATAGTCATCTTTTTAACGCATGCCAAGCTATATGAATACAAGGTGCCACAACTCATCATGCTTATTGATTAAAACTAATCTCTCTAGACTCCAATAAGAATTGCTCTCCTGAGTGAAAATTAATTTCTATATAGAAAATATGATTTTGTTTATATTTGGGTTCTGTATTGAGCGCCAATTGGGTGATTTCAGCAGGCATATTGTCTGGCTGCGCAATGAACTCTGCCACAGAAAAATAGTCTACATCGCCATTTTTTTCACTGTAATAAGGAGTAGGTACGTAATCTAGGTACACCACATCAAAAACATCATTCAAACTGCTTCCTGCGGGTAAATCATCATTGAAAGCGGCACTAGAAGTAATTTTAATACTCGAAATGCGCTGCTCTGTGAAAGGTAACACAGGTGAGCATGCATATGCTTTACCCATAAGTGAAAAGTCAAAGACTGAATCAAATCGTTTAGCGAGCGAATTTTTCTCTATCTCAAGTTTTATAATAAAGTTCTTAAAGTCAATGGCGTCAACACTTTCATAAACATCTCCACTAACATGCTCACCTCTCAGATCCGAATTAAATACACTCAGAGTATAATCATTAATAACATACTCAGGATTACTAAAACTTCCACAAGGGTTATCAGGTTCTTCATCATTACTACAACCTACAATTAATAAGGCAAGAAAAGCTGAAGTAAATATGGTACTGCGTTTCATAGATGCATCCTTTCTAGTTTAAATAAGTGTTTCTATTCTGACTCCAAATCATATTTCTGCAAAGCCTGTAGCATCACTTTTTAGTTTCATTCTGATCTTGTTTGTAAATTAATGTAATCGTTCAATAAAAAGGCCAAAACCTAAGATGGTTTTGGCCTTTCACTCTGGGGGTTGTTTATAAAAACAAGAAAGAACTTCCTATCTTTAAAACTTTTTTAACGACAACCTGGTGTGTTGTAATCAACCACAATAGAAGCCCCTTTTGCATTACCCGATACTTTCAGGTAACCCCAATATTGGCTTTGGTTGTTTATATAAATACACTCACCATTCCCACTATTGGTAGAAGAAGCGTCTACATTTGTGCTGGTAGGCCAGCCTTGGTTGCTATATTCAAGGCTTAAATCGCCCGAACCATTTGCTGTTGTGATTGCGATGCTGTTTTGGCCGCTCACATTTTCTAAGCTTAACCAGATTGTGTCTTGCTCAGCTAGACATCTCACTTGACCGTCATATAAACGACCACCTGTTACAGGACCACTTGTCGCACACGCATCAGGGACATTGAAGCCTGAACCCGCGTTGAAGCTCGCCATAATCGACGTATCAAAGCTGTTGTAACCATAAACCATCACATGGTAAGTCCCAGCTTGTACATTACTGATCTCACATGTTTCGTTGTTACCGCCGATATAAGGACGGCAATCATAGTCAGACATGGTCGGCTCTGAGCCAAACTTCACGTACAGATCGGCATCACCAGTGCCACCGTTTAATGCAAAGTTTAGATTACTTGCTCCTGCAGGTACCACAAACGTGAATTTTAATACGCTGTCTTGCGCGCCAGAAATGGTTTTCGATTCACCATTTTTCAATTGGTTTGTTGGCGTAGTATCACCTAAAATAGTCGCAGTTGTTGACTCTGTTCTGCTCGCGCCTTCTGTGTCAGTTGCTGTCAGTGACACTGTATATTCACCCGCCTGCGCATAGCTATGTGCAGGGTTCGCTTCAGAACTTGACGTGCCATCACCAAAATTCCAAGTATAACTAGCAATGCTACTTTCTTTATCAAATGAGCCTTGGCTAGAAAAGTTAATAAGCTCAGCTTTGTTTGCCGTATAAGGGCCGTTAATCGCAACGACTGGCGCTTCATTTACTGTACCGCCACCATTAGCTAGTTGTTGTGTCCACTGTGTAAATTCGGCATCGTAATCAACTGCCCAATTGTTTAAACGCGCTTTATACGCCGCCCAATCACCTGTACGAGTCGAGTTAAGCATGAGCTTTACTTCATCAATATGGCGCTCAAACATAAATCGAACAGCCAAATAGCCCCAACGATAAATACGGTCTTGATCAAAGCCATCATAGGTTGTGTTGAAGATTGTACCTAACGTGTAGGTTGAGCCATCTTTAATAGTATCAATTGCTGCTTGGTTGTTATCTTCATTGGCAACATATTCAGCAACACCTTCACTCCACCACACAATTGCTTCAGTTGGCGCATTAAAATCACCATATAAGTCAAAGCGACCATCGAGGTAGTGAACATATTCATGCTCTAAGTTCCAGACATAGTGGTCAGGGTTCGCATAACTTGCTTCATATGCAACGAAGTTCGGGATATTACCTGGCTTTGAAGGATCGCCTTCTAAATACATACCGCCATTATTGGTATTAATACCAAAAATTGGGCCGCCATATTTACCGTAATCTGTGCTTGAATCAAAAATATTAACTTGTAATTGAATGTTGTTATCGTCAGCAACAGGCACATTATTAGTATCTAATTTGGTATGAAAATACCCTTCTTCATAGCCCATTTTGCTACATGCCGCTTGATGCTGGGCCGTTGTCATATTCTGCGAGCGAATTTTAATCGTGCTACTACATGTATAAGTTTGTGAAAGTACTTGATTCTCAAGCTGCTCACCATAGTTACAAATACCATAATCGTTACAGTCACCATGGTAGCTTGCTGTTTCTGCTGCACCTAACCAAGCGACATCACCGTAACCAACCATTTCATAACGACTAAAGATGTCTTTTAACCCTGCATCAACCGAAGCCTGAATTGCCGTACCTGTATATTGCTTAAGTCTACCTAGCTCTCGCGCTGCGTTTGCAAACATAAACTCAGCATCAGAGTTAATCATATATGTGCTGGTTGTGAACTTTCTCAGTGCTGCAACAAGATCTGTTTGAGTACCAATTTTAGCTTTAAATTCGTTATTCCACTGACCGCGGAAAAGCAAAGTGAAAACGCCATTTACCGCACCACGCATGTTCCATTTTGATGCATAGCTTTCGTTCCAGCGGTTTAGCCACTGAGTTACAACAGGTAGGTAAACATCTTGCTGCTCTGAGCTATCCATCGTAATGATGACTTCAGATAAGGTCTTACCGTGCGCATCATTGTCGTCATAGAAATGGCTATTATTTACGAATGCATCTATCGCGCCTTTAACTGCAGGCGTGACCCAAGTCGCAAATGTAACTTGATCGTTATAAAACTCTGCAAAATAACCCGCTCGCAAGAACAAGAACATCGCTTCAATGTTAGCATCCCCGCCACCTTGGTAGTTTTGGCTCAGTGTTTTTACGTGATTTGCCACTGCATACATATTGTTAGAGTCAAATGCGGTTGCTTGAATATTGCTCGAGGCTGAGAATAAATCGTTTACACATTGCACACCTTGAGACTTAATTTCATTGATCAAAGTCGAGCTATTTGTGGTAGCAAGCGCATTTACATTACACACTGCCACAGCCTGTAAATTAGACATTGAGAATGCATTCATTTGCATCATGACTGGTTGATCAACATATTGAGATTCAGCAGTTGGGGCATTTTCAACATGCGTTTGATTTTCTACGCCATGGTGATGATGGTGATGCGCTGTATTAATTGTATTTGCTTGCTGAATTTGCGGTGCAGTCATTGCAAAAGCGGTCATACCATAAAATGAGCCAGCTACCAGTACAGCGAGTTTTGTTAATTTCATTTATTTTTCCTTACTTGTTGTATTTTATTTGAACAGCTCGCTCAAACGCAAAACATTAAAGCAGCACATTAACAAGAATGCAATATATTGTATGCAATTATTATTAAAATAAACAATAAATTTACAAATACTCAGGTTGTCGATTTAATTGTAAGCGTTTTAAAAGACTGGAGTTTATGGTTTGAAAAAGAGGCTAAGCCTCTTTTTTATTTAGAACGTAAAAAATTTAATGTGGCTTAGCAAAGTTGTGTATCAGTACAAAGACCGGTAGTGACACACCATACTCGAGAGGTGGTTACACCACCTGCAACAGCTGGCGTTTGCTTTTCATCTAATTGCTTTTGCGTTTTAGATAAGTTTTTTAACTTCTTTTTATTTAATTTCAACATGTTAATTCCTTCTGATTAGCAAGTAAAACCAACAAACGATGTACAAATGAACGGATGGGTAAATGTGTCATCATCAATCGGCTTTGCTCCGCCACCAATCTGAGGTGTCGCAGCTGCGCCTAACTGTTTATTAGCTAAAGGTTGTTTAAGTGTTTTAAGGTTTTTCTTTTTAAGTGAAAGTTTCATCGTTCTTCTCCTTAGACAGTTGATGAAACATTAAATTAACATCCCTTTCTGAAACGTGTTAGAAAACAGTTAGAATGAATAAATATTAAACACCTTAAAAACTATCTAGAATTGAATATACAATACCAATCCTCCTAATTCAGCGATCTATTATTAGGATTGGCATAATTGCGCCCTATAACACTTTAGGTAATGTAATTTCTATTTTTAAACCACCTAATTCACTGTGAAAAGCACTAATTTCACCACCATGGGCTTCTACTACCTTTTCACAAATAGATAACCCTAATCCCGACCCACCTAGATCACGACTTCGCGACTTATCACAGCGGAATAAACGTTCAAATAAATGCGGCAAATCTTGTTCAGATACGCCCGGGCTTGAATCCGAGAAAGACAAAATTACAACCTGTTCATTATGTGAGATTTCAAAGCACACTTCCCCAGGTTTATCTGTGTAATGGATAGAATTTCGACTCAAATTAGCAACTACTTGATGTAACCTTGCCGCGTCTACTTCAAGTAAAACTTTATCGAGAGGTGACTTTTTCACTTCAAGATGCAAATCATGATCGCAAAGTACATCTTCAATTTGCCCAGCTAAGTCATCGAATAGCTCACTCGCATCATGCTTTTCTAAATTTAAGTTGAACGTACCTGTATCAGCCTGAGCCAGCTCATAAATATCTGAAATCAAAAGATTTAAGTTATCTAACCTTTGGTTTAATACCTTGTAAGTTGCTTGAGGGTCTGACACAAGATTATGCTCAAGCGCCTCTAAATGAAGCTTCAAAACGGCCAGCGGTGTACGTAACTCATGAGACACATCAGCAAGCAGTTGCTTTTTAAGTTCTAATGCTTGATTTAAATGCTTGGCTTCTTGCTCTAGGCGAGCCCTTCTTTGCCGAGTAAAGACTAAAACAAATCCAATGATAGACAAAAGCACGGCGACAATTGAAAAGCCAATGTAATGCGTAAGCGTTTGCTCAGCTTTTAACAAGGCTTGTTCAGCTTTTGCCTGCTTCAATTCAAACTGACCTGTGACATATTCTGATTCTGATGCTAAAACAAGCGTTTTCAAACTTCCTTGCTCTTTCATTTTATTTTTGTAGGCCATGTGCATTTGATTTTGTGCCTCAAACGCGCCAGCTAAATCCCCCATCCCCTGTAATGCTTGCGCTAAAAAGCCATAATACTTAGCTATGTCATTGCTTTTAAGCCGCTCAATTAACCTAAGTTGACTGTGCGCTTGTTCATACAATTCACTTTGTAAGTAAGCATCAATTAAAAGGTAACTTACTCGTGAATATGATTTCACATTCTTGTTTATATCTAAATGCTCAATGATTGTTTCTAGTGAGTCTTTCGCTAACTGAAGTTTTCCTTGGCGAAGATGCATTTCACTGATGTAAGTTTGCGTATCTAAAACAGCTAATGGAATATCTAGCTCATTCAATATTTCTAACGAAAGATTAAAATGCTCAGAAGCTTCAACAAATTGTTTTAAGGCGACTTTTTGTTCACCCATTCGCCTTAGAGTTACAGCCTGATCTTGCTTTCCATTAAGCCTTTTATCTAACTCGTAAACCTTCTTAAAGTAGTCATAGCTTTTTGCATGCTCTTCAAGCGCAGCATAGCTCTCAGCTAACCCCCACAGCGTGTCGCTCATCCAAAATTCTTGAGATTTTTTGGGCAAATATGGAATTTTTTGCAATTGCTGCAACTGAATCTCTAGTGATTTTTCAACTAAATCTAGGCTGGTATAAATGGCACTTTTCTGTCTTGCAACTGCCATTTCAAGCTGCACATTTTCTGCTTTTACAGCGGCATCAAGAGAAGCATCTAATGCGATAACGGCATCAGAATATTTGTTTAACTGCTGAAAAGCATGAGCTAAAAATCGATTAGCATGTGATGATAGAGTATGTAACTCAGCTTGCTCAAAAAAGTTCGCGGCAGCTTTTAAATAAGGGACTGCATCGAAATGATTACCTCGAGTAATAGCCATATTTCCGCGTGAAAGGTTTAACTTACCTGAGTATTCTAAGCTCTCAAATGACTCAAGTAGGGTTTCTAATTTCGCCAAATAAATGATTGTTTGATCAAAACACCCCTCGCGTATACACACAAGAGCAGCTCTATGAAGCACATAAGCGGTTTGCGCTTGTGACAATAGACTACTATTTAATAAATCATCCGCTTTTTTAAGCAAAACCTGCCGTTCTTTAGATGATTTAGTGCTTTCAGCTTGCACTTTAAATTCATCAAACTTCACGTTAGCAGAGCTGAAAGCTGCCGCACTAAAAAATGCAAAAAACACAAAAAAAGCAATTTTCATATTCTAGATTAAACACTTGATTAACAACCAAAATGAAAGTCTAGCGCGTAATCGAAAACGATTCCAACTAAAGCCCAATACAATTTCACACATACAAGTCAAAAAGACTCACTCACAACAAGGTCACAATGACTCAAAAAACAATAAGAAATTAAATTTAACCCAATAATATCAATAAGATAAAAACTGGCACTAATGTTGATTTGTATAGCTCGTCGCGTTTAATTAAGAGTAAGCTTTATGCAACCAAAATCCTTATCAGAGCAACCCCTTTATCAATACTGCTTAAAGTTCGGCAGCCGTGCCATGGTGATTTTGTTATTACTGACGCTCTGCTCGCTCATTATTAGTTTTTCACTAGCAGAACATTTCTCTTTATCTGTTCAGATTGCTAGCCATATCGCAACAATCATTTTTAGCGCGTTATTCAAAGTTGCTTATGTGGTTCGCTGTATCGGCGCTTATCACTTAGGTCACACAAGTTTTTAATCCTGAGGAAAATCATGTTAACCAAACAGCACATAGATATTGTTAAAAGTACATCAGTCATTATTGAACAAAGTGGTAGTGCCATCACTGATCATTTCTATAATCGTATGTTTAGAGAAAACCCTGAGCTTAAACACATTTTCAACATGAGTAACCAGCATACTGGTCGTCAAAAAGTCGCATTATTTGAAGCAATATTGGCCTATGCAAAAAACATAGACAACCTAAGTGCATTAAAAAGTGCAGTAGAGCGAATTGCAAACAAACACGCTAGCTTTTATATTCAAGCGCATCACTATGACATTGTTGGTCTGCATTTAATTGAGACGTTTAGAGAATTATTAGGTTCAGACTTCACTCAAGAAATTGAAGATGCTTGGACCACAGCTTATGGCGTACTTGCTGATATTTTTATCAATAAGGAAAACTCAATTTATACAGAAAACGCCAATAAGCTTGGAGGTTGGCAAGGCAAACGTGCATTTAGACTCGTAAGTAAAACACCAGAGTCAAAATTGGTTACTAGCTTTGTATTCGTTCCTGTCGATGAGCAAGCCGTTGCTGACTTTAAACCTGGCCAATACTTAGGTATTGAAATCAGCAGTGAGCATTTTGAACACACAGAAATACGTCAATACTCGCTATCTGCTAAGCCTAATGGGCGCAGCTATCGTATCTCGGTAAAACGGGAATTGGGCCAGCATAATGGGATTGTTTCAAACTTCCTGCACGATCATTTAAATGTTGGTGATGTTGTTGACTTACATGCTCCTGTCGGAGATTTCTATTTCTCAGATAAACAATCTCCAGTTGTGCTTATTTCGGCAGGGGTTGGCATCACGCCAATGCAATCTATGCTTGAATTTAAGTCTGATATTAAATACCCACACCCTGTTACATTCTTACATGCGTGTGAAAACCAAGAACAGCATTCGTTTGCACTTCAGACTGCAACTATATGTGAGCAAAACCAATGGGCACACCATACTTGGCTAAGAGAAACGAAAGAGACTCAGTTAGAGCAAAACCAATCAAATGGATTGATTAATTTTTCGCAAATAGAATTGCCTAAACAAACTGGTAACTTCTATATTTGCGGGCCGATTGAGTTTATGAGATTTGCTAAAACCGAGCTAGAAAACTTGGGGGTCTGCAGCAGTCGAATTCATTATGAAGTATTCGGCCCTCACGCCCAACTATAATTTGAAAGTCATCTCCATCAAAGTGACTATGCATGTCATTTTGATGGTGCCCCACATAGCACACTAAAAACCAATACTATTTACTCATTTTAAATCCACATACTAGTACTTTTTTGCAAACCCTGATATTAATAATACAACTTTAGTAATTTAAAAAAGCAGACTAATACTTTTTAAGTATTACCAAGGATGTACTGGGTCAGTTTTCAACATATTTGGGGTGCAATATGCATTTATTCGGATCTGAAACAACCAATACATCAAACGGCGCACGTCCTCTCGTGTTTTATGTCATCATCACTTGCTTACTTTTTCTAATTACCTTTTTCAGTTTTCCTTCTAAAGCGCTCACAATCATGTCAGGTGAATTAGATAGACATTTAAAGTCATATAACTATGGCACCAAAGCTGATAACCGCTGGGTGATGCCATCAGCACACGACCAACTAACATTCGAAAAAATGTTTGAAGCTTTTTATCAACAAAACTGGCCGCTGGCAGAAGAATACGCGCAACAAATTGACTACCTAGTCATACAATTTTCAGATGTAGACACAGGTAATACTTACTACTTATTACAAGAGAAAAACCAACTACCAAGTAGCGATTTTAAAGGTGGTGGTACATATGTGCTAAACCCAAATGGTCTAAACGCAGTTCTTCAAGCACCTCACCCAAAGCGCGACTCTTTCACAGGAACCCAATCAATTGACGCTTTTTTACATACGCAGAGCAAATTGCTGATGCTTGCTGGTACAAGACGCGACAGCAGTCATGATATTAGTGAGTGTACAGGGACTAACTATTCTGCAAGTGACGTTGCTCACCAAACCGAGTCTTATTTTCAAGTCGCTCACGAGCAAGCTAGTAACTACGATGACGCTACCGTATTTATTCAATACCATGGTTTCGGCTCTACAACTCGCGCCAAATTACAATCTCAATGTGGGACTGATAACGACCTAATGCTTAACTTAAGTGAAGGTGTGCGCTACGCAACCAACGATGATGAACACAGCATTATGCAACTGCTCAGAAAAAACGTAGAAGCGGGTGGCAAAATTAAAGCCTGTGTTTATGGTAACGATACAAAAAGTCTTGGTGGTACGTGGAATGTGCAAGGTCGCCACTCAAATGGCTCTGTAGATAGTTGCCACAAAAGCGCTGATGCTTCAGCAAAACGCTTTATTCACCTAGAGCAAAGTTATGGTGTCAGAAAATATCACCGCGACGCGATGGCTGAACACTTAAAACAAGCATTGACTCAGTACTTTCAATAAATTTTTATTTGACGAAGATCCCCCAAACAAAACGGCGAGCTTATGACTCGCCGTTTTTTTATTTGTAAACAAGCATTTCAATTCAGTAGTCACCAATCAACAACTTTGATAGCTTAAAGATTAAACTCCCCTATCTCGAATAATTGAGGAACCGTTATGTTTACAAGGAAATCCGTTAGTATTGCCATTGCTGGTAGCTTGGTACTCGTCGCAGGCACGCTTAGCCAACCAATCCATGCTGCAGACACAATCGAGCAACATATTCAAAAAAGCATTGTTATTGCTGGAGAATCACAACCTAATACTAGCTTGATTCAAAGAATGGCTGAAGAGAATGTGCCGGGTTTAAGCATCGCAGTATTAAAAAATGGTGAGATTGTTTGGGCTAAAGGATTTGGCATAGCTAACAGTAAGACAAAACAACTAGTAAGCGAACATACGTTGTTTCAGGCAGGCTCAATTAGTAAACCCATAGGTGCATTAGCCGCGTTAAAATTAGTTGAGCAAGGAAAGCTGTCTTTAGACGAAGATGTAAACAAATACCTAAAAGGTTATCAATTAACTGGCGCTAAGCTATCTAAAGAAACACCTGTCACCCTTAGACAGCTACTCACTCATACCGCAGGGTTATCAGTGCACGGGTTCCCCGGCTATTCAACAGGTGATAACGTTCCTTCAACTATCGATGTCTTAGATGGTAAAGGTAACACGGCTAAAGTCGAAGTTGTATTAACGCCAGGTTCTGAATGGCGTTATTCTGGTGGTGGCTACACGGTTATGCAGTTACTGGTTGAGCAAATTAGCGGACAGACATTTGCTGAGTTTACCGATGCAAACATCTTAAAACCTATGGGGATGCTGAACAGCACCTATGCACATACATTACCAAATGATCTTAAGACACGAGCCAGCGCTGCATTTGATGGTGGTGGCAATATGCATTCAGCAGTATTCAATGATTACCCTGAAAAACCAGCAGCTGGTCTTTGGACAACCCCAACTGATATTTTAAAGTATGCCGCTCATATGCAAGCCATTATGAACGGTAAGAAAGATGGTATTTTGCAAAAAGAAACCGTACAAGCCATGTTTACCAAACATAAAAATGATTGGGGCCTAGGCCCTGCATTAATGGACGTTGATGGACAACTTGCATTCGGACACGGAGGAAAAAACCTTGGTTTCACAAATGACTTTAAAGCGTTAGTAAATAAAGGCGATGCTTTTGTCGTGATGTCCAACGGTGACAACGCAAATACACTGAACAACGAAATTATGGCAACATTATCTAAGCATTATGATGTTGCATTCTTAGAGCAAACTGTCATTCAGCCTGTCACATTAACCCCCCAACAACTAGACGCCTATAAAGGTGAATACCTGCTACTTACTGACATTGGTTATAACGGCGACTTCATCTCTAAAATTAGCGTGAACGAAGGTAAGGTGGCAATTCAAAATCCGGGGGACGTAATGCCGTCTAGGCTCGTGCCGGAAAACACCTCGAAATTCATCAGTGCTGTTTCTGGCAATGAGTTTGTTTTTAAATTCGATGGTAAAATCGTGACAGGACTAACTGTTGCCGGTCGATTTGAATTACAAAAGATAAAATAAAGAAAATAATTAAAAAATATAAAAAAGTGCTTACTAAAGAGTAAGCACTTTGGTCTAAGTGAATTTTAAATCGGAAACTTTTTTATTTTGCTAAAACCTCAGCTCTAAACAAGTTGTGTTAGCATTTCTTCTGAGTATTCAACCACTGTTTCACCTGCTTGAACACGCTCAACATAATTTGGGTTAGCAATGAAAGGTCGGCCAATTGCCAGTAAATCGAATTTATCTTCAGCTATTGCATGGCTGCCAGTCTCTGCCGAAAAGCCACCCACACCCACCAGTGTATGTGGATAATTTTGGCGGATATATCTACTCACAGTACCGCCTAAATAATCGAATTCCATGGCATCGTCGAAGATACCTACATGCAGATACGCTAATTGGCGCTCAGACAATTGATCTAACAAATAATCAAACACAGCTTTGTCTCTGCTGTCAGCTTCCATATTGAAATATGCCCCAGGAGATAAACGTAACGCGGTTCTATCTGAGCCAATTCGGTCACTGATGGCATCTACTACTTGCAGTGGAAAACGTGCCATATTCTCTGGAGTCTGACCAAATTCATCTTCACGGGTATTACTTGAGTAATGCAAAAACTGGTCAACAAGATAGCCATTAGCACCGTGGATCTCTACACCATCAAATCCAGCATCAATGGCATTCGATGCAGCTTGTGCAAAATCATCAACCATTTGTTGGATCTGAGCTTGCGTCATAGGGGTTGGCGTTTGATATTCAAGTTCACGCATTCTCGGCACAGTACCTTCAACCTTTACAGCACTTGGCGCAAGTACCTCATCGCCTTTGTAAAAATACGGGTGAGATACTCGCCCTGTATGCCAAATTTGTGCAAAGATTTTTCCGCCATTTTTATGCACTGCATCTGTGACAACGCGCCAACCATCAATTTGCTCAGGCGTAAATAAACCCGGTGTATTTGGATAACCTTGGCCGTCTTCACGAATTTGTGTTGCCTCTGTGATGATGAGGCCTGCACCTGCTCGACGAGCATAATAATCAGCCATCGCTTGAGTTGGTACCAAATTATCATCGGCCATACAACGCGTAAGCGGTGCCATTAAGATACGATTCTTTAGTTCTATGGTGCTGTTTAATGCAAATGGTTGAAATAGGTTGTCAGTCATGGGATATCTCTTTAAGTAATATTCTTGAACGTTTATTCAAGATAGCCCTATTTGAATGATCGTTCAAGAACTTTTTTGAACAAACATTCAAATTGATTTAAACTTGTCTCATTAACACTTCAAGACAAATACAATGCGTAGTGCCGAATTCGACAAAGTTGCAGTACTTCGAGCTGCCATGCAGGCCTTTTTAAATAAGGGTTACACTAAAACCAGTATGCAAGATCTCAAGCAAGCAACGGGTCTTCACCCTGGGTCTATTTACTGTGCTTTCGAGAATAAACGAGGCTTACTGCTGGCTGCAATTTCGCAATATAACCAAGATAGAAGCGATGAATTTTGTGCTTTCTTCATCAATAGCGACTCAAGTAAACAAGGTCTAGAAGACTACTTAGGGCATATTGTTGCAGAGTGTTTAAGCTGTGATACCAGTAAAGCCTGCTTGCTCACAAAGGCACTTAATGAACTTGCAGAACAAGATAGTGAAGTACAAACCTTAATCAGCCAGCAACTAGAAGCATGGCAGGCAGCAATTACCGATAAATTTGCTCGCGCACAAAATGAGGGCGATATTTCTGATGAGCGCTCAGCGGAATGTAGAGGACGATATTTTGTAATGGGTATTTATGGCTTACGTACATTTGCGAATACGCACCCTGAACCTGACACATTGAAAAAGTTAGCAAAGCAACTGTTCAAAGACGTTTGCGCTTAATAAAAACAAAAAAGAGCCTAGTCGGCTCTTTTTTCACTTCATTTAGATACTAAATTATTTACTCAATCTCTGTTGGGCATGTATTTAAACTTTGTTCAGTTGTTCTATAACATAGCCTTTTAAGAAGCCTGCTCACTTCAATAGTTTCAATAAACGCATTCTGGTCTTTATAAATCAGGTTATTATTTAAGTCATAGCATTCAATGTAACCATTATTAACCAAGCAAACCGATTTTTCAGTTGAAACAATAGTATCAACATTCGCTTTATCTTTTAGCAAATCATTGAAATGTGACTCATTTTCACCCCAACAACTCCACGCGCCAGAGATTAATTTTGCACAAGCGTCTTCTTTTGAGACCGCGACAATATCAGATACTAAACCCATCTCAGGCACTCTGGTCACTTTTTCATAGACACTACCAAAACAGCTAACCTCGCCTTGGTTATTCAACAAACAGAAATAGTTTCCTCTCGCGATCCCTTGTTTAATCGGTACCGTTATTTCTCCAACATTAAATAAAAAGTTATTGCTATCTCTACAAAGCACCTCATCAACTCTGAAGTAGCAATTGTACTTTTCACCAGTCTTGTTGATCACCGATGTCATATTGCTATACCCATCTTCAGAGATGTTTTGTCCATCTTTATCGACGGCATTTAAAACAACCTTAGGGTATGTACTCGTCGAATTATTCGTAACTTTAGCGACTGTAGAGTCTACTACCTCAACCTCTAAATCAGATGAAGTCGTTGACCAAGTCAAATCATGATTTTCTTGTCCATAATAGTCCTGAGCGTAACCGAAAACATAATAATCACTGCCAGAGAGGTAAGTTTTACGACTGCCTGTAAATAGCTTCAGATGACTTCGATTTAATTTCACATCAACATACTCAATCGTAGAAACTGTGCCTGCCTGCATCACAATTCGTAGCATCATATTAGCTGCTAACTTAATCTCACTTGCCTTAAGCTTAATTTGTATCGCATCACCAAGGTAAGTCAACTCAGCTATTTCTAAATCAGCATATGTAACATCTGACACATCTAGAGAAATATTGTCGAGTATGCTCGCATTATCTTGTATCTGCGCTGTAAATATTAACTCTTCATTTTTATATAACTGCGGTGTTGTTTCAGGTTCAATTACCTTTAAAACTGATGAAACAGATGACTTACTCAGCATGTCAAATGTCGCATTCTTACTAAACTCTCTTCCATCTTTAAACGTCACTTTATAAGTCACTAATGTGTTTGCAACTAAACTAGTCTGCTCTGGAATTATCATTTTGAGGCTTGTTGCTGTTTCGGTTTTATCAGTAATTAGCTCTGAACTTACGATCCACTCAAAAGACTGGATATCCTCAGCACTATCAGTATCAACGCTCACCACCACTTCTTGCCCTGGCGCAGCATAAACTCTATTGACCGATAACGATAATTTGCCTATTTGTACAACATTTTTCACTTTAACTTCAGTTTGGACTGACTTTTTCTCGCCACTTTGCGCTTCAACATCCAACATTAATATTGCACTAGCGTCATCAGATACCTCATTTGCTTTGATAGTCACGGTTTTATTTTGGGCATTGGTTAGTTCTCCTAATGAAGTATCCAACCAGCGCCATTGATAAGAGACAATGCGCTCAGATGATTGAATTTTAGGCTCTATCAGCAAATAATCTTGTTCGTTTAGCTCATAACTTGCGTCAAGATTAACGGTCAAACCTTCGTCACTTTTTGGTAAAATAGTTAGTTCGAAGGGCTTACGGTATTCATCATGATCCGTAGTTACAACAAAGTTCAAAGTATAAGAATACTGGCTAGTTAATGTTGGCGCTGTGAAAGTAAGCGTTGATGAGCCACTATTATTCGATTCTTGCGTAGTAACTTTCATATTAGAAAGCTCTAACTCATCTGTTTGCCATGCAATGTCCGTAATTTCTTCATTTGAAGAGAACTTTGCTGTGATATTGATTGAATCACCAGAGAAAAATTCGTAGTTATTTTGTAAATCAATATCAACTTGGCTATCTGTGGCTTTCACCATAACTGTAAAAGTTTTCTTTACTTTGTTATTGGCACTGTCTGTCACTTCAAGAGTTAGCGTTACTTCTTGATCAGTTGTAACAGCGGGAAATTGCACTAATACTCCCGTATCAGATGATTCCATAAAGTTCACGCCACTCAACGAGCTGGTCCAATTTATAGTAACAGCCTCATTTTCAGGGTCATAGATTGATGTACTTAATCGAATTGCCGTTAGAGCAGACGTTTCTGTGTCACCTGAAATAGTGACTTCAGGTGCTTTATTTTGACCTACTGGCTGTGGATTTACAGGCTCGCTTTTATTTCCCCCGCCACCACCACAGGCTGTTAACAAAACACAAAAAATAAATATTGATAGGTTACGCATTTCAATGTTCCTTATTTGGATTAAATTCCTCAATTTGGAACTTACACTGAACTTTGAGCAACTGCACTAAAATAAATGTATTAAATTGTAAGTAATTAATTTTATTTTAATTATTGCCATTTCAGGAACATTTCAGAAAACTCAACGGGTACATTAATGCAAAATGTAACAACAGCCATATATTGTTTCAAATATAAGTAGATAGGCTATTCACATAAGGTTGCCACTATGTTAAAAAAACATTTCACCATAACAATGACAACATAGATTAACAGGGAAATCATGAAAGTAATCAATAAACTATCTGCTGTAGCAATGGCTGTGATCGTTGCTAATTCAACTTCAATATATGCTGCTGAAAATACCGAAGAAGTAGAACGCATCGAAGTTACTGGTTCACATATTAAACGCACTGATATGGAAGGCCCTTCACCAATACAGTCTCTCTCTGCAGCAGACCTAGCTGCGACAGGTTCAACAGATCTAATTGGCGCATTACAAAAATTACCAGTATCAGGCGCAGGTACTTTTAGTACTCAGGGTAACTCAAGTGATGATACCGCCAACGGTGGTTCAAGTGTTGCACTTCGAGGCTTAGGTGCTTCGTCAACATTGGTATTAATTAATGGTCGTCGTGTTGCTGTAAGTCCATTCGCAAAAGACATCGAAACCTCTTTTGTTGACTTAAATACTATCCCAGTTTCAGCTGTAAAACGTATCGATATTCTTAAAGACGGTGCCTCTGCAACTTACGGTTCTGACGCTGTAGCTGGTGTAATCAATATTATTATGCGTGACGACATCGATGGATTTGAAGTCGCTGGTAAAATCTCAGATACCGCTGACGGCGGTGGTGAAGAGCAAAACTTCACCCTACTTTGGGGTTCTACAAGTGATAAAGGTTATCACAACTTCTCTCTAGACTATTTTAAACGCGGCGACGTATTTTATGCTGACCGTGATTATGCCTCAACAGCCGATCAACGTTTCCGTGGTGGTAATAATTCGCTGAGCTCTTCAGGTATCCCGGGAAGCATAGAAGTTGTTAGAAGCATGCTAACTGACGCACAATGGAATGCCCTGCCAACTAAGAGCATTGCCGATGACGGCACACCAGTTAAGCAGACTATTTTTGCAGACGTTTGGGGCAATGATAAATGTGATGAGTCATTGATCATTGGCGATATTTGCCGATATGACTATGCACCACATATGAGCTTAGTGCCTTCAACTGAACGTATCAGTTTTAACTACAACGGCGTGCAAGAAATTACCGATGACATTGAAGGCTTCATGGAGTTTTCAGCGCAACACGCTTCTACATTCATTCAAGGTGCAGGTAGTCCAAGCTTCACAGAATTATTCATGAGCGGCGATAACCCAAATCATCCACTTGCCGATGACGCTGATCATTTCCTACATGGTGTTGATATTTCAATGCGCCGTCGTACATATGATATTGGCAACCGTAAGAAAGACGTCGACTCTGAGTATTATCGTGCCGTGATCGGCGCCCGTGGTTCATTTAACGATTGGGATTGGGAAACAGCTTACTCAGCTATTCGTTCAAGTGCAGTAGAAAAAGGCTTTGATGGCTTCCCGAACAAACTACGTGCTCAAGAAGCGATCGATAAAGGTTATTGGAATCCGTTTGAACCAAGTACCAATACCCCTGAAGGTTTAGCTTTCATTGAAACAACAACAACACGGTATGGTAGCTCAAGCATGCAGTCTTTTGATGCGACTGTATCAGGTGAAGTATTTGAACTAGAAGCAGGCGCGGTGGCTGCTGCATTTGGTTTAGAACACAGATACGAGAAAATCGAAGATAATCCAGATAGCCAATACCTACGTGGTGAGATCTTTGGTACGGAAGCAACGCAGGCTAACGGTGATCGCGATAACACCGCCCTATTTGCTGAATTCAGTGTGCCAGTGCTTGAAACATTAGAGCTGCAATTAGCTCTTCGTTATGAAAACTACAGTGACTTTGGTAATACCACTGATCCTAAAGTTGCCTTCCGCTGGGCACCTTCTGAAGATTTAGTTGTTCGTGGTTCATGGGGTACTGCGTTTAGAGCACCTTCTTTGGTTCAACTTCACTTAGGGCGTACTGACGAATCGCCAAGCGTCATCGACAAAGAGCGCTGTAAAATTACAGGCTCCGAACTTGACTGTGAACCGTACGAGTACACAGCCGTTGTTGCTGGTAACAAAAACCTACAACCTGAGACATCAACTAACTACAATTTAGGTGTTGTTTGGCAAGCGACGGAAGATTTCTCTGTGGGCGTGGACTATTGGAACTACGACCAAGAAGATCTTATCAAAAAAATCGGTGCGCAAAAGCTAGTTGATTGTTGTGGTACTGATGCAAACCTGGTTGTACGGGGCCCGAACGAAGGCAGTACTCCAGGTCGTATTCAAACTATCTATGATACCTTCGTGAACATTGGTGGTCGTGAGACAGATGGTTTTGATTTAAACCTTGCTTATAAGCTTGATACCAATGACATGGGCTTCTTCAAGTTTGACTATAAACTTAGTTATGCACTGAACTTCGAAGAGCAATCTTTTGAGAGTGATGCAAATGGTAACACCTCAATTGCTGCTGAAGATCTAAATGGTGAATATCAGCATCCTCAGTTCAGATGGACTGCAAGCATTGATTGGGAATTAGATAATGTACTCACTACGCTAAGCTTCAGCCACATCGACGCTTACAATGATTTAGAAGATGCTAATGGTGATAAGTTTAAGATTGATTCTTGGACCACGCTGGATGCTTCAGTGAGCTACACAGGTTTTGATAATCTAATCTTAACAGCCGGTGCAGCAAACCTCATGAATGAAGAAGCGCCGCAAGCACCATCTGAATCAATGGGGATTGATAACAAAACCCATAATGCGCTTGGTCGTCAGATGTACGCGAAATTCAAGTACAACTTCTAAGACATAAAAGCAAAAAGCCCTAGAGAATTTTCTAGGGCTTTTTATTAATTCAGGTTTTTAATTACTTACCACTTCTTGTACCGGCTCCGCCTCGAGTAGCAATTGACCTTTCAAACTTTTCCGCATCACGCTCAGCAAATGCCTTACGATATGCATCTTCTTCTTTAGTCACACATTTTTTCTTTACAAATCGACTACCCAGCTTCGGCTCTGTATAACACACCATATCTTCTTCATTTATTTCTGCATTGTTAGCCTGAAGATTGTTATTAGTAGAATTACAGCCAGCTAAAAAAATCATCGCGATTAATGAGGCACTCAGTGTAAAACTTTTCATAATTATTCCTTGTTGTCTGATCTGTACAGAATAAAGCTACACAAAAAACTACTGATTGTGTAGTTTTTATTCAAATTAATTTATACAGTTATCATAAAACGTTGTTGTTGCGGGCCAATCACTGAATACACCAATTACACCCACATCTTGGGCTAGAAAATCTAAAAGCGTTAACGTAAATCCATCATCTTTAGCTAACTCTTTCACTGATTGATAATAAAAACCACCATCATTATTGAGCGGCCCAGATCTTTCTAGTGACCAGGCTATGATGTTTAACCCTGCCTGTTTAGCTTCTATCGCATAAGTTGATTGTGAAAGCTCCCCTTTATCATTGACTTTCACAAGCATCCAAAGCGGTGGCGCTATGATATTCACTCCCATGGCTTTCAGTTCATCCATCGTATGTAGCCAAGTACTCGGTTCATTGTGATCAAACCCAGCAATTTCATAGCTATCATCTAAGTAAACCGCTTGCTGAGCATAATCAGGATGATGTTTAATCCAATATTGTACGTCTGAGAGTAAAAACGATTGAGGAAACACATCCTTCGCCGGCACATCTGCTTGCTTATATTCTGCAATCAGTTTTGTCGCATAATCTTGCTGAGTAAAGCCGTTGAATGGCATCTCAACTTGTGGTGTCTTAAGCTCAGGCGTCATTTTTACGCCTAGCCGTTTGAATAACGCAATACTTTGTTTATGCGTCATTAATGTACCACTTGCTGCATATAAATCAGTGCGCCACTTAGGTGTGCCCTGCATATACTCTTGTTTTGTTCTAGCAAATTCGTTGGCACCGTCCATCTTGCCTTTGAGCTGCAAAAATTCATCTAGGGTTAAATCTGAAGTACAGCACTGGACCTGAGCCTTAATCCCTTTGTTGATATCGCCTGCTTGAAAAGGAATACGACATTTATTCGCAAGTTCAGGCATGGCTAATATGTTTGTCGTGGTATGCAGGTCGCACTGAGAATGACGACACACCAAGGCCTCGTCCTTAGTAAAAGCCACATCGCACTCTAATATACCAGCCCCCATTCTAGCTGCTGCAATATATGACTCTTTCGTATGTTCAGGAAATTGCAGAGGCGCGCCTCGATGGCCTATAGAGAAATCAGTTTTTTTAAAGCTCGAACCTTCACACGCGCTAAGTCGGCTCTTTAGTTCAGAATCTGGTAGTTGTTCTAGTAAATAATAGGGTCGCACACCGACTTGCACTTCCTCATTCAATAGTGAAGGTTGCTTGGTACTGCACCCTACGAGAAATATTAGTCCTAGTCCTAGAAATCTTTTCATAACAAGCTTTGTATTTGTTCATTTATGACAATTAAAGCACTCAAAAATGACAATAAAATGGACGTTGTCATATTAGGTAGTGGAACAACAAGTAAGCCTTAAATTAAAACAAGAAAAGTGTTTATATGTTAAAGCAGCAAAAACTTAAATCCAATCAAGATTAAAACCACGCCACCCAGTATCTCAGCTTTATTTTCCAGCCAAGTACCAGATTTATTGCCAACCAAAACACCGACATAACTAAACACAGCGGTAATAACACCAATAATAAAACAGGAAAAAATAGGGTTTACTGGTATTAAGTTTAAAGTGAACCCTGCAGCCATCGCATCAATACTGGTAGCAATAGCCAATAAGCACATTACTTTCTGCGTTAACTGTTTAAATTCAGCCTCCTGCTCAGAGTCAACCCCTTCGTATATCATCTTTGCGCCAATTCCACAGAGTATTATGAATGCAATAGATTGTTTGAAGTCACCAAGCCAATTCAGTAAACCTACTCCACCCAAGTACCCAATTAGTGGCATCGCCCCCTGAAATGCACCAAAATAAATCGCACACATTAGAGCAAGTTTACTTAAATTATCTTGCTTTTTTGCACCAAGCCCAACCGATACTGCAAAGGCATCCATACTGAGCGCGACGGCCAATATCAAAACTTCTAACATCTTTTTATACAAGCTACATTTATGTGGCTGGCATAGTATGCGCATTCTCTACATTGGAAAAGCACTTAAGTTGATTTTCACCTAAACACTGCAATTTAATTACACCTATAAACTTTAATTACAATTACCCACTCAGTCTCCAAAAAGGTTAAAAACGTAAAGTTTGTAAACAACAGAATAATAATTAGAAAATAAAGCAACAAGAAAAAGAAAACTTAATAAAAAACCACAAAGAATGAATATTAATTCTTTATTTTTGAATAAACATGAGTAGAATCACCGTTCTCAAAATGACGTTCAAATTAACTATGAGGTTTTACGTGTTCACGCTTTTTCGTCCTACAATGATTGCCCTTGCAGTCTCTACTGCGGTTTTACCAAGCACATTCGCACACGCGCAAACTCAGCCTAATACTGAGTTTAAAGCGCAATTATCTAAAGAGATTGAGACCATTCAGGTAACGGCAACACGACGAAAAGGCACTGTACAAGAAGCACCACTCAATATTACAGCGGTCGACAATGATGTGATGAAGCAGCAAAACATCACTGATCTTGAATCTGTATCACGCTGGGTGCCGGGTTTAACCATTACAGATCAGGGCGGCCGTGAAAGCTCACCCATCATTGTTCGTGGTTTGAATACAAATTCATCTGAGCGCGCCTCTGATTCTGGCACAGTTGCCACTTATTTAGGCGAAATCCCATTGAGTGTTAATCTACGTTTAACCGACATCGAACGTGTGGAGGTACTGATTGGCCCACAAGGCACGCTTTATGGTGCGGGCACATTAGGCGGTGCTATTCGCTATATGCTAAAGGCACCTGAACTTGATTTCACTGAGGTACAAGTGAGCGGCGACGTGTTTGCCCTATCTGAAAGCGACGATAATGGTGGCGAGTTTGGTGCGGTTTTAAACTTGCCATTGATTGAAAATACATTGGCACTGAGAACGAGCTTTAATCATTACACTAACCCAGGCTATATCGATTACAACTATGTTGTTAAAACTCCGGGTGTTAGCAAGCCAGATATTGACTGGAACAACCCAGAAGAAGTCGCACAAAACATCACACAACATAAAGACGCAAACGACGAAAGCATCACCACAGCTCGTGTGTCTTTACGCTATCAGCCATCTGATGTGTTTGAAGCGACGCTAAACTACTTTTATCAAAAACAAGAAAATGGCGCGAACAGCATTAGCCAATATCAAAGTTTGGCGAGCAGCAATCCGCTTGCTGACAAAGTCGGTAAGTACGAGTCGGCATACCGTGTATTAGAGCCAAATACCCAAGAAGATGAGCTACTCAGCCTTGAATTAAAAGTAGATTTAGATTTTGCAGAGCTTGTTTCTGCTACGGGTTTAACCGATTACGAACAAGTGGGTCAACGTGACCAAACCGATCTGCTTTATGATATTTGGCCGGGTTACGCTGACTTCCCTAGTTTTACGGCGTTAACTGACGATACCAGTGAAGTAAAAAACCTCACACAAGAAATTCGTTTAGTATCGAAAACCGACACTGCGTTAAATTGGATCGCCGGTGTCTATTACAACAAAACCGAAGGCAGCTCAGACGACCGTGAATACACGCCGGGTCTTAGCGATTTTTGGGGCGGTAATATCACCAATATCGAAAAAGACTTAGAGTATTTAGCACTCGGTGAATACGACAACAAAGAGCAAGCTATTTTTGGTGAAGTTGGCTATGCGTTTAGCGATAAGCTAAATGCCACTGTCGGTGCACGTTTTTATGAGTACGAAGTAAAGTCGCTGTCTGGTGCTGTGACACCGTTATATTCAGGAGGTATCAGCAGCATCAGCCAAGTACCAATGGAGCTGGTTGAAGCCAGCGACAATGGCTCACTATTTAAATTTAATGTTGATTATAAGTGGGACAACAACATCCTGACCTACTTCACTATCAGTGAAGGCTTTAGATTAGGCGGCGGTAATGGCGTAATGTCATGTCCTGACGTATTACCTGATCAACAGATAATCTGTGCGTTGCCACACGAAGTTGATTATAAGCCAGATACCACCACCAACTATGAATTAGGTCTAAAATCGACTTGGTTTAAGAACAAGCTACATTTGAACATCGCAGCCTTTAATGTGCTGTGGAATGATGCGCAAATTCAAGCAACCACGGTGAATGGTAAAGCCATCATTACGTCAAATGCCGGTGAAGCACAGAGTAAAGGTATTGAATTTGCGACTCGTGCAATATTAACCGATAACGTAAGTACCTATTTAACCTATTCATATGCCGATGCAAAGTTAACACAAGACGCACCAGCCCTGTTTGCAGTTTTCTCTGAAGACGACTACAGCAGCGAAGAAATCGCCGAATATCAACCTTACTACGATGGTGAAAAAGGCGATAGATTACCGGGTGCGCCTAAACATCAGTTGTCATTCGGCGTAACCTACAACACCGACGTATTGGAAGATAAACTGCTGACAATCAACTATGGTTTAACGGCACAAAGTGATGTGATCACCAAAGTAGGTTTAAAAGCTGACGGCGAAACTTTAGCGGGTTACGCTATGAGCAATTTAAGCTTCAGACTTGCCGGTGAAGCTTGGTCAACAACCCTATACGTGAACAACTTATTCGATAAATACGCGCAAACGTCAGTGCGTCGTGATAAGTCTTGGGCGGGCGAAGGTAAATATCCAGAGCTTTCAAAAGCACTGCCAGAATTACAACGTGTGTACGGGCACTATGTAACCACACCTCGTACTATTGGCCTTAAATTTAACTACCAGTTTGAGTTATAAATGACCCTAGCCAGTCAAGTTAAAGAATACCTTACAAAGGGCGCGCTTACCAAAGCGCATCCTTTATTGGTGTCTTGGTTACAACATGAGCCCAACAACCCGCAGGCTTGGGGGTTCCTGGCTGAGCTGAATTTACTCGCTGGCGATAAAAGCAAGGCCCTTAAAATTATTAGCAAAGCGTTGAGTTTAGCGCCGTCATTGCCAATTTCACTTCAACTTGCTAAAACGGCATTGTTGGCGGGCGATCACCAACAATGCGAAAATATACTCAAAGACTTAACCTTAAGTACAGCGCATCAAGCTTCTGCAATAGAACTAGATTTAGCTGCTAATTTATGGCTTCGCCTCAACCAACCATATCGCGCACTCAGTTTATTCGAGCAAGCCTATTCACTGGATGATTTGAACGCAAACATTAGTTTAAATTACGCGATATGCTTAAAAATGTCAGGCAAAATACAAGACGCTGAACAGTTATTTGAGTCTGTAATAAAGCAACAGCCTCTAAGCGAATTAGCGCACTTATCACTCGCTGAGCTCAAAGCAGACAAATCGTATACTATTCCCATTGCTTTAGAAAAGGCCCTCGAAAAGAAGCCTCAAAGCCAATATTTAAACCATGCCAAAGCCTTATATTTAGAAGCATATAAAGACTACGAAGCAGCATGGCATAGCTTTAAATTAAGTAAAGGAACTGCTGCGCAAAACGTTCAATTTGACGCAAATGCCCACCAGCAGTTCTGTTTAAATCGCATTCAAAGCTCTAATAGCGAAAAGCTTGATGCGTTTCTTACAAACACGTCCAAAACCTTTAACCAAGCTGTAGCCCCAATTTTTATTGTTGGCATGCCCCGTTCTGGCACCAGCTTGTTAGAGCAGCTTTTAGCAACGCAACCACAACTCAAAGCACTCGGCGAATTGAGTTTTTTACCTCAGATACTAAACATAAAATCGGGGTTTTATAAACAAACAGAATTAACCCTTTCGGATACTCCTGAATTACTACTTAAGCAATACACTCAAATACTTAGCCAAGACAACAAGCAAGCAAACTTGCGACAAAACAATATAAGAGGCATAGATAAACAACCGTTTAATCTCTACTTTGTCGACGTGATTTTGAAATTGTTTCCCAATACGAAAATTATTTGGCTAGTACGTAATAAATTCGATGCTTGTGTTGGTAACTTTAGACAAACCTACCAAGTAAACAGCCCATTCCACCATTACAGTTTTGATTGGCAACACATCAACGCCTGCTATGACGACTTTATGAAGTTAGGTACCCATTGGCAGCAAACATTTAGTGAAAGTTTTATGCGTGTCGATTATGAAAATTTAGTGAGCGAACCACACTCTCAGCTTGCAGATTTATTCAAATTTCTAAATATCGAAGTCGAAGGTGACCCTCTTGAATTTCATCAACATAATTACTTCTCAGCAACCGCCAGCAAGTTGCAAATAAGAAAGCCCCTGAACACGCGTTCCATCAATAAGTTTAAAGGTATTTATACTGCATAAACCGTTATAAATCATCTGGTGTGAAATTGGCTTTAAAAGTAAACGCATAAGGCGAGTCACCATGCTCTCTGAGGTGTTGTAAACGCACTTTTGCTTCTTCAGCTGTGGGAATGTGCCCCTCTTCAATCCACCATAATACATAAGAATCATCATTTAGCTTCTCGAACCACTCCCTTTTACGTCGCATAAAATCACGGTGATGAGTGCGAAACATAAAGTCTTTAAGGGAGTCAGGGCTTGTCCATACTGACATATTGATTAACAAACTCGGATCATCAAACGCTTGAATGCTCGTCGCATCACCCGATTCATCCTTTAAGCGCCATACAAAGCCTTCACTTTGTTCCGCTGTGGCATTTACCACATCGAGATTATCGACAAAGTCTTTAATTTCTGGGGCATCTAAAGGATATTTTGCTCGGGCTATATTTAATTGTGCTAAATGCATGACTCTCTCCATGAAAGTTAAAAGGCTAAGTTGCATCACAATCAAACCCGCTCAACAACTTGCTTATCTTCTTAATAGATAAGGCCAAAACGCTTTAGTTCAATGTTTATACAATAACTTGTTTAAAAATAAACAATAATAAGTCCCTAGCTCAAACAAGCTAGCACAACAATTCTTACCTATATCCTAAAGAAATCTTCATTGTAGGGGGAGGTTATGACTAAAAAAGTAAAGTTTACATGTAGACGTTTAATAACGAGGATCTAGTTATTAAAAATTAATGTTGAAAAGTAAGCGCAGTCAGAAGGCACACTATCTTCAATCGCCTCCTGATTGCGAACCCTTCTCTAACCAATTTCAAATGAGGTGATACCAAAAGTTCTTTGCAACTGAATATCAGGCTCAGTTTGCGTATACATTCTGGCGGTTTCAAAACATTGGGTCATTGCAAACTGCTCAGCCAATTTAACCGCATCATCATTAACTTGGGGCACATCTAGGAATATATCGTCATTTTCAGATACATGACAAATTAGCTGCAGATAAAGTGCACTAGCAATATCAGCCGAATCTGCGAACAGAGGGCCAATTTTATAACCCGACGCACACTGACGAATTGCACCTATGCCTTTAAGTTCGCCATTTTCAACGTAACCTAAAGCCACGCTATCACTTTGCGTGATCCAGCCTTTTAGAAACGCGTGTCTATCTGCTGGAAAAAATGCAGCACAATACTTTTTAATGTCGTTAAACTCAAGTGACGATAAAGGCTTAATATTTTCTGCATCAGCTTGTTCTATGCTTTCAATAACACCACCTTTTCGAACAAAGCGAATATTACGATGAGCCAACTTGAACCCTGACTTTTTATAGTTACCTTGTTGATCAACCACGCCATCTAAACCAACATTACAGCCATCCAAATGCATAAGCGCATGTTGCCAAAGTTGATAACCATAG
Source organism: Pseudoalteromonas phenolica (assembly GCF_001444405.1). Taxonomy (NCBI): domain Bacteria; kingdom Pseudomonadati; phylum Pseudomonadota; class Gammaproteobacteria; order Alteromonadales; family Pseudoalteromonadaceae; genus Pseudoalteromonas; species Pseudoalteromonas phenolica. The sequence goes on along the minus strand of NZ_CP013188.1, from coordinate 605,659 downwards.
CCTTGACCACGATATTCAGGCTTAACGATATAAAACCCTAAAAAACCAAAACCCTCGTCGTATTTCACTACTGAAATACTGGCTATCGGTTCATCGCCTAAGTAACCCATGTAAAAGCCACTGGTATCTACTTGATAGTACAGCTTCGCATCATGTAACCCAGGGTTCCAACCCTCGTATTCAGCCCATTTTGTGGCGAGTTCCACATCTTCAAAGCTTGCGACTTTTATCGAGAATTTTTGCTCTGACATTGTTTTTCCTTCGCTTTGTGCGTTAGTTACGTTTTAATACTTACAAGTGTTCTCTATGACTGGTTTTATACCAATCCTCAATAATACTCAATCATTTTGAGGGCTTAAAACTGACGCTAACCTCGTTGAAAATCTTGCTATTTAGAACAACTAAATGGCAAAATTTTCGCCTTACCATCATGGATGTAGGTACCTCAGCGATAGTAGGAAGCGTAAGTATTATCGACAAATTTTCCTTACCTAAAAATAAATCGCTTAATTAAGAGAATTGAGATTACTCGCAAGCTGAGCACAGCTATCTTCTTCTAAGAAACCCGCAATCAAAGTGTTTATTTTGGTTTTGAGCCATTCAGGTCCTTCATCTTCCATATCATTGTGACGCGCTTTCGGTATGGTCACCACGCAACTGGCAAACTTTTTCTGCTCAGTAGTGCTAGGTAAAACGCCCTTATCCGCAGGAAAGTCACTGGCTCTGATAGATAACACTTTAACATCGTCTCTTCTAGGCAGAGGCACACGGCGGTGATCTAGGGTAATAATATCTTGAATATAATCTTTGCCTTCATTTGCAAGCCAAGCTGAGATATCACCACCGTTCGAATGTCCAACTAAAGTAAGATTATCGAAGTCATAGTTTTTAAAGCGCGGCTTCAAGTTATTACGAATGAAATCAAGAGTCACAGCCCCTCGAGACCAATTTTCACTGCGCGTTTCATATAAATTACCTGACACAGATAAAGGAGGGTCATTTGGTAACTCATGGCCGATTGCCACAACCATATAACCTCTTTGTTCAAACAAGTTACCAATGAATTGATAATTTGAGTGCGACACACCATAACCAGCGCTTACAAAAGCGACCTTACAAGGCGATTCAGCTTTACATGCGCCAGTTTGAACTGGATAAGAGATTTCAATGGGTATGTAACGATCACGAGATTTGTCAAAAATCACATCTGCTAGCACCGAAAAACTAAAACTAGCTCCTAATAACACTAGCCCCTTCATCAAATACTTCATCGATTAATTAATCCTTTTTAACTGCTTATCTTTTATTATTGCTCCATATAATAAAGTAATTCTTTGTTTATCATAAAGAAAAGTTTACCTATTGAGGATAAAGCTTCTTTTTATTGGATACTGAATTACCTAATACGTAACTTGTTTTGCACAAACTAAGAAAACTTTGCACCAGTTTTTCATAACTTTGTTTTTATCTCTTTTTATTCATATTCATTTTCTTTCCATATTTCTCAAAGAAGATGACGATTAATATAGCCAAATTAGCATCATAACAAATGCAAAAGACCATAAGTCCACTTACTCAAGCAAGCAATTTGCATTTAGAAAATGAGCATTTAAAAAGCTCGAACTCATTTCTAAGCTGTACGGGGTCAATTCAACCTTCTGCCTTAGGTAACGCACAATTCAAAAAAGAGTATGGTCTTAAATACGCATATATTGCTGGCGGTATGTATCGTGGTATCGCCTCTAAAGAGTTAGTCATTTCACTTGCAAACGCTGGCGTGATGGGCTTTTTAGGCACAGGCGGCAAGCAACTAAAAGACATTGAACAAGACATAGTTCATATTCAAAGCAAGCTCACACATGGCCAAGCATATGGAATGAATATGGTGGCAAATTTAGACTCGCCAGATACCGAACTTGCAACCATCGAGCTCTATCTCAAGTATGGGATTAAGTGTATTGAAGCCGCCGCGTTTATTCACATTACACCTGCTCTGGTACTGTATCGCTTACAGGGTTTATACCAAGATGAGCAAGGCAATGTGCGCTCCCACAATAAACTGATCGCTAAACTCTCTCGCCCAGAAGTCGCCAATAACTTTTTATGCCCAGCACCTCAGCAAATCGTCCAACAACTGCTTGATGAGCACAAAATCACAGCCGAGCAAGCAAGGTTGAGCCAATCTATTTTTATGTGTGACGACATTTGCGTCGAAGCTGACTCAGGCGGCCATACAGACAGAGGTCAGCCCGCTGTTTTACTACCCGCAATCCAAAGCTTACGGGACCAAAAAGTCGCTGAGTTCGGCTTTTTGTACTCTCCTAGAGTTGGGCTAGGTGGCGGCATTGGTACGCCAAATGCTGCCGCAGCCGCTTTCATGATGGGCGCAGACTTTATTCTCACGGGCTCTATCAACCAGTGTACCGTCGAAGCCGGTACATCCGATACCGTTAAACACATGCTGCAACACATCAATGTGCAAGACACTGAATATGCGCCCGCTGGTGATATGTTTGAATCCGGTGCCAAGGTGCAGGTACTAAAAAAAGGCAGCTTTTTTGCTGCGCGTGCCAACAAGTTATTTCAACTTTATCAGCAATATGACTCGCTCGATGCCCTACCGCAAAGAATACAAGCGCAGTTACAAGACAAGTACTTCAACATGAGCTTTGACGAGATCTGGCAACAAACCAAAGACTACTTGCTTGCATCTAAGCGCCCACATGACGTCGAGCGCGCTGAAAAAGACGGTAAATATAAAATGGCCCGCGTGTTTCGCTGGTACTTTGCCCACAGCATGAAGCTGGCCTTTAGGGGCGATGAGCAAATGCGAGTGAACTTTCAAGTACATACCGGCCCTGCTCTTGGGGCATTTAATCAGTGGGTCAAAGGCACAGAGCTTGAACCATGGCAAAACCGTCACGTTGACAAAATTGCCGACAAACTGATGCAAAACACCGCTGACTTGATGAATGCCAAAGTGCAACAACTGCTAGCAGCTAACCTCGTTTACAAATAAAAAACGGAGTAGATATGAAAACATACATATTTCCGGGACAAGGATCACAATACGTCGGTATGGGCAAACCGCTTTTTGCTGAGTTTCCTGCGTATGTTGAGCAAGCCAGTGAGTTGCTTGGCTACTCAATCAGCGAGCTGTGCTTGGCAGATCCCAACAAGCAGCTTAATCACACCCAATTTACTCAGCCTGCGCTTTATGTCGTCAGTGCCCTCGCCTTTTTACAACAGCAAAAACAACAAGGAGCTGCGGACTATTTAGCAGGTCACAGCTTGGGTGAATACGCGGCGTTATTTGCCGCAGGTGCAATCAGTTTTGAAACTGGATTAAAGCTGGTACAAAAGCGCGGTGAGCTCATGAGCAAAGCAGCCCCCGGCGCCATGGCCGCGGCGCTAAATATTAGTGAATCCAATTTAAAAGGCGCACTGGCTGAGAGCAACTTAAACGCCATTGATATTGCCAATTTGAATGCGCCAGACCAAATCGTGATCTCAGGGCTTGCAGAAGACATTAACCAAAGCCAAGCTTTTATTGAACAGCTAGGTGGCCTCTTTATCAAACTCAATACCAGTGGTGCCTTTCATTCTCGCTATATGGCCCCTGCGCAAACTGAGTTTGCTGAATTTATTCAAGGCTTTGAGTTTAAAACTCTACAAACACCTGTCATTGCTAATGTCACAGCACAGCCTTATCACCATGCAGATATCGCTCAACACTTAATAGCGCAAATTACCCAACCTGTGCAGTGGACTAAAAGCGTTGAATATTTGCTCTCGCAAGGTGATATGGAGTTTTTAGAGATTGGGCCAAAAAAGGTGCTCACTAAGTTAGTACAAACCATTGAAAAGCAGTTTGTGATGCCAGTGCAACACAGTGACGTAACAACACCATCAAATATTCAAGCAGGCATTACGCCGCAGCAGCAGGTTGCACACTGGAATAGCACCTATCCAGTAGGCACAGAGGTGTTTATCAAGGGACAAATAACCCCCTATAAAACCCGTACTCAAGCAACATTACAATTTGGCCACCGTCCTACACTTTATTTGCACGGTTTCGGTGGGTACTTCCATTTAACTGATTTACGCCCTGCCAAGCAGCTCGCACCCATTCCAGTGACGGCTTAAATCCATATGAATACAGTCACAGGCCCAAATAAGGCCATCAACAGAATAAAACTTAACAATATTTTTGGACTACAGAGATGAAATATTACATTGGCTTAGCTACCTCATTTCACGACCCTGCTATTGCAATCGTTAACGCAAAAGGCGAACTCATTTTCGCAGAAGACGCAGAGCGATTTTTAGGCTATAAACGTGGCCTTTATTGTATGCCTGACAACCCTTACTACATTGAAGAAGTACTTAAAACCCACTGCGCCGATTGCTCTGAACTGGTGATTGCCAAAACATGGAGTAAGGGCCGCGAAAAAAGCACCAACATTTTAGAAAATGTGGTTTTGAGTATTTTAGAGACTTTCTCATTTAATATTGACGTCAACACCCGTGATATTAAAGATCAGTTCTACTTTGCTCGTGCCTCTCAAGCAGCAGCTGGCAGAACCCTATCACGCTTTTTTGAAGCAGGTTGCCGCAACTTTATCGTCGGTAACTACCGAACCAAAAAACCAACGGATGTACGCTATCACGATCACCATTTAACCCACGCTGCCAATGCCTGTTTTAACAGCCCATATGATGACGCGACCTGTATCGTGGTAGATGGCATGGGCGAGAAAAGCAGTATTGCCTATTACACCTACAAACATGGCAAGATTAAACCTGCGCCGATCAAAGTAAAACGCTCATTTAAGAGTTTAGGTTTGTTCTACACCATTATCTGCGAAAACCTCGGCTTTGATCCGCTCAAAGGTGAAGAGTGGAAAGTGATGGGTCTTGCCCCGTACGGTAAAAAAGACCAAAAAGTCTATGATTTACTGCGCTCATCTTTGCAGGTTAAAAACGGTAACTTTGCAGTTCCGAAAAACCTGAATGCCATCATGAAAGAAATCAAAAGCATGGCAAGAGAACCAGGTGAGTCGGTTGAACGCTACAAAGACTTTGCTTACACAGGCCAGTTGGTGTTTGGTGAAATCTTCATGGATTTAATCAACGCCGCGTACGAGTATGCACCGTCTAAAAACCTATGTATTTCAGGCGGCTGTTCACTGAACTCCTCATTTATGGGCACCGCCCTTGAGCGCTCTAAATTTGACAACATTTTTGTACCTTCAGCCCCAGCTGATGACGGCAATGCCATTGGCGCTGCATTTTTAAGTTACCAACAAGACAACCCAAGTTGGCAGCCAAGTAAAACCGTGCAATCGCCATACACAGGCTCGACAGTCAAAGAAAAGTCACTGCAAAAGCTGGCGCAATACGGCCACTTAAAAGCCACAGATTACGGCGATGAGGTCTTCAAAAAGACCGCAGAGTTTTTAGCACAAGGCAAAATCATCGGGTGGGCACAAGGCCGCGCCGAATTTGGTCCGCGCTCTTTAGGTAACCGCTCAATCCTCGCAAACCCATGTTTGCCAGATATGAAAGACACCATCAATGCCCGCGTTAAATTCCGTGAAGAGTTCAGACCGTTTGCACCGTCTATCTTGCACGAGCACGGCGATGAATATTTTGAAAA